>NZ_RZOI01000573.1:0-4024 GCF_004022645.1 Mesorhizobium sp. M4A.F.Ca.ET.020.02.1.1
ACATTGTCGCCGCCGAAGAAGCGTTCGCCGCCGCCCCCCAGCGCATCCTTGCCGGTCAGGGCGACATCGATGTCGATGGCGGGATCGGTGAGGCCGCTCGCCGCGTAGAGCCGGTCGACATCGACCACCGCCGAGACGATGCCCCAGAAGCGGTCGCCGCCGCCCGCCGTCGGCACGAAGACCGGGATGCGGCCTATGAAGCCCCGCCCGCCTTGCGCCAGGTCGACCGGGCCGGCGAACACCAGTTCGTGCCTGTCGCGCGCCCGAAGCGCTGCCGCGCGCTGCGCCTCGTTCTTGCGGTAGTCGAGCCCGATCGCCTTTTCGTTGCCTTTCAACGGATACATCAGCGAGATGACGAGGTCCGGCGCGCCGGCGATGTTGCGCAACTGCGACTTCTGCTCGAACAGATTGCCGGCGAGCGACGCAAATCTCTGCTGGCCCATATAGGGCTCGGTGACGATGGCCGACACCAGGCCCTGTGTGAGCTGAAGGTTGCCGTTGATGTTGCCCTCGATCTTGGCGCGGATGATGTTGACCTTGGCCAGGACATCGGCGCGCACCAGTTGATCGGAGACTTTTCTGTTCTGCTGGTCGGCAAATATGGCGCAGATCAGAAGCACGACAAAGGCTATCGCCGCCGGCACGTTGGCGGACGAAAAAACGGCCTGTCTCATGCGGCCTATGCTGAAATCCGTTCTGGCCAATTCGACCCGAATACCCTTCCTGGACAATAGTCCATCGGTCGAACCTAGTAGAAAGTGCTTAAATTTAGACTTCCAGGCCGGCCAGAAGTTTCAGCATTGGGCCGATTGCTGCAAGGACAGGAGGCGCCACGGATCAAGGGTAGGGAGGAGCTGACATAGCCGATCTCGCCACTTGGGGGAGATAGGCAGCTTCGACGCGGCGCCTATTTGCCGGCCATGTGGTCGGCCAGCGCCTGGGCCTGGGCAAGCAATGCCGGGAAGGCCGCATCGCCCGGCAGGCGCTCGCCCATGCAGGCGCGATAGTCGGCGTCGCCTTTCTCCCAGGCGGCATTGGCGGCATCGTACGACTTTTCGTCCTTGAGTTCCGAAGCCTGGTAGGCCTCCTGGAATTTCTGGGCGGCGGCGGCGGCCGCTGTCCACAAGGCATCGCAAGCCGCGATCTTCGGAACGGCGGGCGCCGCGGGTGCCTCGGCGATCATGACCCGATCGCCCTTGACCAGCGTGACGATGACCTGCTGGTCGTAGATCGGCCCGACATCCTGCGTCCAGCCGCCCAGCCGCGCGATCGCCATGTCGGCGCCTTCGGGCTTGTTCAGCGCAAAGTCGAGCGTCTTGACGAAGGCGGCATCGGCGCCGATGGCCTGGGTGTAGAAGGCGTCGAGCTTCAGCGCCGCGTCGATGCCGGCGGGCAGCTTGAGATTCTCATCGGTCTCGTCGGCCCTGGACTTCAGCCAGCGCTCGGCGAGCCCGCGCGTCGTCGCGACAAGGCTCGGGCCGTCGTCGCTCGTGGTGCATCTCAGCCCGTCGAGCATGCCGAATCCGATGTCGGAGTCGCTCAGGCTTTGGAGATTGATCGTGCCGGTTGCCGGAAAACCCTCGACCGCCAGCGGGCCGAGAAGGGCGGATAGGCGCTTTTCGAGATCGGCCATCGCCTTCACATTCTGGGCATCGAGCGATTCCACGGGAGCGTTCGCGCTTTCCTGCGCGGCGATGTCGGCAATCGCCTTGTCACGCGCGGCGATATAGTCATCCTCCGGCGAGGCAGCGAGTGCCGCGCTGCCCGCAAGCATGAAGAGAAGTATCCAGATCAACCTCATGACGTAGCCCCCAAAGTTAGCGATCAAAGCCCTTCGGAGCCTTCGCCCGAATTGGCGGCTTTTGCGTGGCGGAAATCTACGGAGAGCTGAATCTTTACCCGGCCTTGCGCTTCTCCACCTCGGCCTTGCGCAGCAAGAACCGCTGGATCTTGCCGCTTGGCGTCTTCGGCAGTTCGGTGACGAACTCGACCTCGCGCGGATAGGCATGCGCCGAGAGCCGCTTCTTCACATGCTGGGCCAGCTCCTCGGCCAGCGCCTCGCTGCCCTTGAAGGCCGAAGCCAGCACGACGAAGGCCTTGACGATCTCGGTGCGCTGCGGGTCGGGCACGCCGACCACCGCCGCCTCGTTGACCGCCGGATGCTCGATCAGCGCGCTTTCTACGTCGAACGGGCCGATGCGGTAGGCGGCCGAGGTGATGACGTCGTCGGCGCGGCCGATGAAGGAGACGGAGCCGTCCGGCTCGTATTCGACCGTATCGCCGGTGCGGTAATAGCCGCCCGCGATCGCCGGCGTCTCGGCCTGGTGGTAGCCGTCGAACCAGCGCAGCGGCGATCTTGCGATGTCGACGGCAAGCACGCCCGGCTGTTTGGGGCCGAGCTCGTTGCCCGCCTCGTCGAGCACCACCATGCGGTAGCCCGGCATGGCGAAGCCGGCCGAGCCCGCGCGCACGCTATGCGCCAGGCCATGATGGTTGTTTACCATCATGCCGTTCTCGGTCTGCCCGTAATGGTCGTGGATGGGGCGGCGAGATGAGCGTCGAACCAGCGGATCACTTCGGGGTTGAGCGGCTCGCCGGCACTGCTTACGACACGGAGCTTGCCCTTGACGCGGGCTGCGGCCTCCGCGCCTTCCGCCATCAAAAGCCGGTAGGCGGTGGGCGAGCCGGCGAGGCTGGTGACGCCCAGCCGCTCGATGATGGCGTAGGTGCTTCTGGCGTTGAAGGCGCCTTCGTAGAAGGTGGTGGCGATGCCGAGCTGCAGCGGCCCGGTGATGGCGTAGTACAGGCCATAGGCCCAGCCGGGGTCGGCGATGTTCCAGAACACATCATCGGGGCGGAGCCCGATCGCGTCGCGCATGTAGGCGCCGAAGGCGAGCAGCGCGTTGAGCGGCACCGGCACGCCCTTTGGATGGCCGGTGGTGCCCGAGGTCGACATCATCATGAACAGGTCGTCGCCCTTGCGCATCGCCGGCGGGCAGTCGGGGGCGGCGGCGGCAAGCGCTGCGCCGAAATCGATGTCGCTGGCGGGCAGGGTGTCGCCGGCGCCAAGGATGGTGGCGACGCGCGGATGGTTCTCGACCTCGTCGAGCTTGCCGCGGTTGGCCGGGTTGGTCACCACAAGCTTGGCCTTGCTGTAGCTCAGCCGGTGCTCGATCGCTTTCGGTCCGAAGGCGGTGAACAGCGGCTGGTAGACCGCGCCGATGCGCCATGCGCCGAGGATCAGCGCCACCAGCTCGGGGATGCGCGGCAGCATGCCCGCCACCACATCGCCAGGGCCGATGCCCAGGCCCTCGAGCATGTTGCCGGCGCGGCCGGACATGTCGGCAAGGTCGTCGAAGGTGAATTCGCGCAGCTCGCCGCTGGCCGAGACGGCGCGCAGCGCCAGCCGGTCCTCACCGGTGTAGCGCCCGCAGCATTCGACATAGGCGTTGATGCCGGTTGCCGGATCTCCGTGCAGCCGGCTGATCTCGTCCTCGAGGTGGAAATTCTGGACCGCGTCCTCGTAGCGCGGCAGGCCGGCCGGAGCTCTGGTCATGGCAATCCTCCCTCAGCGGCCAGCCATCTCCTGACGGCGGGCCGACGCCTCCAGATTGCCCGAAAACGCGGCGCGGGTCGATTGCGGCGATGGCCGGGGAGGGCGTCTTTATAGTGACGGGAGGGGGACGCGCTCGCCGGCTTTCGCCAATTGCCTGCGTTGAGGGCGAAGGCATGCGCTAAGGCAGGCGCAATCCTTGCGCCTCCATATGCCGCTTCCAGCGGCTGCGCAGCTCTGCCGGCCGGCAACCGATGCGCTCGTCGAGAAACGCGGCAGCGCTGATGCGGTCGGTGCGGAAATGGCGGAAATCCTGGCGCAGCTCGCACCAGGCGGCGAGCAGGCGCACCGTTTCGGCATAGCCGATCATCGTCGGCCAGACGACGCGCTCACTGCCCTCGTCGCGTTCGTTGCGGTAGCGGATGCGGATCTTGTGGCCTGTGCGGATCGATGCGCGTGCCCGCGCGACAT
>NZ_RZOI01000574.1:0-4005 GCF_004022645.1 Mesorhizobium sp. M4A.F.Ca.ET.020.02.1.1
GATCATGCGCGAGGCGGACGCCAGCGAAGACCCGGTCTTCCTGTTTGCCGTCAGCCTGCAGAACCACGGGCCCTACGAGCCGTACCGCTATTACAATCCGACCCACAAGGTCGCCGCGCCGATCAGTTCCTGGGCGCGGGAATCGCTGCTGAGCTATGCTGAAGGCTCCGCTGACGCCGACCGCGGCCTGCAGCGCCTGGTCGAATGGGCAAAGAAGCGCGAGCGGCCGACGGTGATCGCCTTCTTCGGCGACCACCTGCCGCCGCTCGGGCCGGTCTATGTCGAGACCGGCTTCCTCAAGGACAATGTCGCGCCGCGCAAGGAAGCGCCGGAGGCGGCGCTCGAGCACCACCAGACGCCGCTGATCATCTGGTCGAACCGCACCGGCCCGGCCGAGGACGTGGGCGCGGTGAGCCCCGCCTTCCTGCCCTACCACATCCTGACCACCGCCGGGATCACGCATCCCTACTATACCGGCTTCCTCGGCGCCCTGCGCGAGCGCTACCGCGTCGTCGACCGCAACCTTCTGCTGTCGCCGGCCGGCGCGGCGACGCCCGACTGGGCGCGGCAGAAGAAGATCGACCCTGCGATCAACGATTTCCGCCTGCTGCAATACGACATGATGTTCGGCAAGCGAAACGCCGCGCCCGACTTCTTCCCCGAGACGGTCGACAAGGTCGTTGCCCATACGAGCTGAGTGCTGCGGCTTTTCAGAACTGCGACAGCAAGGACCCCTGCTTGAAACGCACTCTCCCTTGCCTTCCTGGGGAATTCCTGTATAGACGCCCGCAATCTGCCGGTCCTTGCTGGGGGCTGAACGGAGGGCCGAGGGTTTTCTCGAAAACCCGCGTGTGAAGCCAGAAGCGCTTCCGCCTCCCGTGTCTCCGCTCTCGACCGTCTCGTCATGCTCCTTTCTTCCCCGCTTCGCGGGTCAGAGAAGTTGCAGAGGCTTTAGCCGCGAGGAACCGGGAGAGAAACGAAGAAAGGCACCGATACACTATGGCTCTATACGAACATGTGTTCCTTGCCCGGCAGGACCTCTCGCAGCAGCAGGTCGATGCGCTTGTCGAACAGTACAAGGGCGTCATCACCGCGAATGGCGGGTCCGTCGGCCGGGTCGAGAACTGGGGATTGAAGTCCCTCACCTACCGGGTCAACAAGAACCGGAAGGCATACTACACGCTGATGGACCTGACCTGCCCGCCGGCCGCGCTCAACGAGATGGAGCGCCAGATGGGCCTGTCCGAGGACGTGCTGCGCTTCCTGACCGTCAAGGTCGAGGCGCATGAGGAAGGTCCGTCCGCGATGATGCAGAAGCGCGAAGAGCGCTCCGAGCGCGGCGGCTTCGGCGACCGCGACCGTGGCGACCGCGGCCCGCGTTCGTTCGGCGACCGCGATCGCGGCGACCGTGGCGATCGTCCGCCGCGCAGCTTCGATGGCGAGCGCGGTCCGCGCCGCCCGCGTGAAGGCGTTGAAGGGGGTGCAGAATAATGGTCGACATCAACCAGATCCCGACCCGGCGCCCGTTCCATCGCCGCCGCAAGACCTGCCCGTTCTCCGGCGCCAACGCGCCCAAGATCGACTACAAGGACGTGCGTCTGCTGCAGCGCTACATTTCCGAGCGCGGCAAGATCGTGCCGTCGCGCATCACCGCCGTCAGCCAGAAGAAGCAGCGCGAGCTCGCCAAGGCGATCAAGCGCGCCCGCTTCCTCGGCCTGCTGCCCTACGTGGTTCGCTAAGACTTCCGAAGCGGGCGGCCAGCCGCCCGCTTCTTCCCCACGGCGACGGGCGCCGCAGGGTGGACATCAAATCCCGGGTTGAGGCCGAAAGCCTCTAACTGCCGCGACAGGCAGGACAGCGACACGGCGGCAACGCCCCTTTTGCTTCCTGACCTGTTCCAGATCAATCCGGCGCCGATCCCCGCGATCGACGCCAAGACGAAGGAACAAAACCATGGAAGTCATTCTTCTCGAACGCGTTTCCCGCCTCGGCCAGATGGGCGACACCGTCAAGGTCAAGGATGGGTTCGCCCGCAATTTCCTGTTGCCGCAGGGCAAGGCGCTGCGCGCCAACGAAGCCAACAAGAAGAAGTTCGAAGGCCAGCGGGCCCAGCTCGAAGCGCGTAACCTCGAGCGCAAGTCGGAAGCCTCGCAGGTCGCCGAAAAGCTGGACGGCAAGAGCTTCGTGGCCGTGCGTTCGGCCGGCGAGACCGGCCAGCTCTACGGCTCGGTGTCGACCCGCGACATCGCCGACCTGCTGACGGCGGAAGGCTTCTCGGTCAACCGCAACCAGATTCAGCTCAACCATCCGATCAAGACCATCGGCCTCACCAATGTGGCGATCGCGCTGCATCCGGAAGTCGAGGTCACGATCACGCTCAACATCGCCCGCACCGCGGACGAGGCCGAACGTCAGGCCAAGGGCGAGACGCTGACGACGGCCGAAGCCATCTATGGCGACGACATCAACGACAATGCGCGGCCGGAAAACTTCTTCGACCCGAACGCCGAGTTCGAAGGCGGCGAAGACAACGCCTGACCTGGCACAATCGAGCGCCGCGGCGGTGCTCGAAAACGCCTTGTCGCTCTCCGGTTTCGACTGGACCAATGCCCGGGCCTCGCGCCCGGGCATTTTTATACCAAATGGAACTTTCCGAACCCCTATATCTTGATGCAGACTACAGCGTCGCGCGTCCTTTGGACGCACAAAGGACGTCGTAGTCCTTTGACTTGGCGCATGATCCCCGCGCGAAATCGACTGCGATTTCGGGACCCTGCGCCAGGCCATCCTGTCTGACGTTGGGGACATTTGGTCATGAATATTCTGTTGAAGCGCCTTCTCGACCGCCTGGTGCGCACCGGCAATCTCAAGGTGACCGGGCCGAAGGGCTCGACAGTGGTCTTCGGCGACGGCAGCGGCGAGCCAGTGCACATGCACATCAGGACCAAGCACGCCGAACGCGCCATCAGCTTCGATCCGATGCTGGCGGTACCGGAAGCCTATATGGACGGCGAACTCGATATCCTCGAAGGCGGCGTGCTTGGGGTGATGCGCATTGCCTTCCAGAACATGGGCAGCGGCGGCATCGACGCGACATGGTCGAAGGCGATCGAAGGCCTGCGCCACGCCTTCCGCCGGCTGCAGCAGATCAACACCGCGTCGCGCTCACGCCGCAACGTACAGCGCCACTACGATCTCTCCGGCGATCTCTACCGGCTCTTCCTCGACGACGACATGCAGTATTCCTGCGCCTACTTCGAGCAGCCCGACATGACGCTGGACGAGGCGCAGGCGGCCAAGAAGCGGCACATCGCCGCCAAGCTCCGACTGAAGGCCGGCCAGACGGTGCTCGACATCGGTTCCGGCTGGGGCGGGCTCGGCCTCTATCTCGCCAAGGCCTTCGACGTCGATGTGCAAGGCGTCACGCTGTCGACCGAGCAGCACGGCGTCGCCACCGACCGAGCCCATGTGCAAGGGCTGCAGGACAGGGTGCATTTCGACCTCAAGGATTATCGCTCGCTCAACGAGCGCTTCGATCGCATCGTCTCGGTCGGCATGTTCGAACATGTCGGCGTCAACCACTACCGCACCTTCTTCGACAAGTCGGCGACGCTGCTCAAGCCCGATGGCGTGATGCTGCTGCACACGATCGGCCGTTCCGGCGTACCGTGGGCGACCAGCGCTTTCGTCCGCAAATATATCTTCCCGGGCGGCTACATACCGGCGCTTTCCGAAGTCATGCCGGCGATCGAAAAGTCGGGCCTCGTCGTCACCGACATCGAGATGCTCAGGCTGCATTATGCCGACACGCTGAAGCATTGGGGCCTGCGCTTCGCCGCCAACCGCGACAAGGCCAAGGCGATCTATGACGAACGCTTCTGCCGCATGTGGGAATTCTATCTCGCCGCCTCGGAGGCCGCCTTCCGCTGGCAGGACCTGGTGATCTTCCAGATCCAGCTCGCCAAGAAGAACGACACGCTGCCGGTCACCCGCGACTACATGGCC
>NZ_RZOI01000575.1:0-4004 GCF_004022645.1 Mesorhizobium sp. M4A.F.Ca.ET.020.02.1.1
GGGCGCGGCCGCCGCGCCGATCTCGGTGACGCCGGGCGGGGCGGGGACCAGCAGGCGGGCCGGCAGATTGATCTTCTCTTGCGCGAAGCCGTCGAGGTGGAAGCCATGAACGCCGGAGACGTGCTCGCAAAGATTGTCGCGTCCTTCGCGGCATGCACGGCAAAGGCCGCACGTGCGCGCGCCATAGATCGACACCAATTGCCCCGGCAGGAGGCTGGAGACGCCGGGGCCGACGGCGTCGACCTCGCCCGACGCCTCGGCGCCGACGACCAGCGGCAGCTTACGCTTGGCGAAGGCCATGCCGCGCCAGCCCCAGACGTCGATATGGTTCAGCGCCACCGCCTTGATGCGCAGCGTCACTTCGCCAAGCGAAGGCGGCGGGGGAGGCGGCAGGTCCACCGTTTCAAGACGGCGGTCCTCGATAAGTTGCAATGCGCGCATGGGGCCTGTCAGTTCGTCAAAAGCGGGAAAACGTCCGCTTAGACCGGTTCCCTCGCCATGACAAGGCACGTGTTCTGGCCGCCGAAGCCGAAGGAGTTCGACAAAACGGTGCCCACCTCGGCATTACGCTTCTTGTTGGGCACCACGTCGAGCACGATCGCCGGGTCGGGATTGTCGTAGTTGATGGTCGGCGGGATGACGCTTTCGCGCATCGTCATCAGCGAGAAAGCGGCCTCGACCGCGCCGGCTGCCGACAGGGTGTGGCCGATCATC
This sequence comes from Mesorhizobium sp. M4A.F.Ca.ET.020.02.1.1, assembly GCF_004022645.1. Classification (NCBI taxonomy): domain Bacteria; kingdom Pseudomonadati; phylum Pseudomonadota; class Alphaproteobacteria; order Hyphomicrobiales; family Phyllobacteriaceae; genus Mesorhizobium; species Mesorhizobium sp. M4A.F.Ca.ET.020.02.1.1. The sequence continues at coordinate 715 of NZ_RZOI01000575.1, forward strand.
GACTTGTTGGACGAGATCGGCATCGAGCCGATCCGCCCGCCGAACACGGTCGACAGCGACAGATGCTCCATCTTGTCGTTTTCCGGCGTCGAGGTGCCATGCGCGTTGACGTAGTCAATCTCGTCCTCGCTCAGGCCGGCATCGGCAAGCGCGGCGCGCACCGCCGCGATCGCCGGCGAACCGTCTGGCTTGGAGCGGGTGCGGTGGAAATCGTCGGCCTTTTCGCCGCAGCCGCGCATGATGCCGAGGATAGGGGCGCCGCGGGCAAGAGCAGCTTCCAGCGATTCCAGCACCAGCGCGCCGGAGCCTTCGGCCAGCACAAAGCCGTCGCGATCCTTGGAAAAAGGCTTCGACGCCTTTTCCGGAATATCGTTGTGAGTGGAGAGCGCCGACAACAGCGAGAAGCGGATCAACGCCTCGGCGGTCGCCGAGCCATCGGCGCCGATCGACAGCGCCTTGTCGCATTCGCCGCGGCGGATCGCCTCGACGCCGAGCTGGATGGCGGTGGCGCCGGAAGCGCAGGCGGTCGACAGCGTGATCGGCAGGCCGCGCGTGCCGAAACGGTCGGCCAGCCGGTCGGCGATCGAACCGAACTGGGTGGTCTCGAAGATGTCGAGCTCCTTCAGCGCGCGCGCCACGCGCAGCAGCCTCTCGGCGCCGGCATCCTGCTTGTCGGAATTGTAGAGCGAGAAACGGTCGGCCCAGTCGAGCTCGACGGGCGGCGAAGCAAGGAAAAGCGGTCCGCTGAAATCGCCGCTGTCAAGACCGGCTTCCGCCACCGCTTCCTGCGCCGCGGTCTCGGCCAACTCGTAGGTGAGGGGGCTGGCGCCCTTGGAGCTCGACGGCAGGAAGTCGACCATGCCGGAGATGCGGGTGTTCAGATGATCGACCGGAAAGCGGGTGATCGGGTGGATGCCGGACTTGCCGGAGGTCAGCGCCGCCCAATTGTCGGCCTTGCCGACGCCCAACGACGTCACCACGCCGATGCCGGTGACGGCGACGATCGGCCTGCCCATGTGGTCATTCAGATTGGCCATGCTTTGTCCCTGGTGGTCACTTAGGCCGCCTTGATCAGCCCCATGCCCTCGAATTGGTGATAGCCGATCGCCGTTGCAAGCACGGTCGTGGGAATGCCGGCAAACGGCTTCTCGGTCGCGGCATCGAAAGCGGGATAGCCGGCCTTACGCTCGACGGCGAGTGCCGCCAGCGCCACGGCGAAGGGGAACTGCGCCTCCTTCATATGGCCGGTCAACGTCGAGAAGGCGCGTGCCGCGATGGCCGCATTGGCGTCGAACGCGGCTTTTTCGGCGGCGGTAGCGAGGTGGGCGCCGGAAGCGCCCGAGATCGCCAGCAGTTCGCCATTCGGCAGCGCCGCCTGCTCGAGCAGGGTCGCGATCTCGGCATCGAGCCCGCCGTTGCGCCGCTTGGCGCGGCCGGACACGATGGGGCCGAGCTCGGCGTAGATTTTGCGCCCCCGGCTCGTCGCGTGCTCGCGCTGCTCCAGCACCAGGAAGGCGCCGCCGGATCCGGTCACCACGCCGCCGCCTTCGCCGTCCTGCCTTTGCCAGACAGGCTTCCAGTTGCCACGATGCAGGTAGCCGGCGAGTTCATAGCCGAGCAGCATGTCGGAATGTTCGGTCTGGAAGGCGCCGCCGACCAGCACATGCGTCGACTGTCCCGAGCGGATGCGCGCGGCGGCCGTCTCGACGGCGGCGACGCCGGCGCCTTCCTCGCCCATGAAGGTGCGGGAGGAACCGGTGACCTTGTGGACAATCGAGATGTTGCCGGCCAGAAGATTGGACAACTGGGCGAGGAACAGCGTCGGGCGCAGTTCGGTGGTCAGCTTCTCGTTGAGCAGCACGTCGCGGTCGTTGCGGCTTTCGGAAGCGGCGAGGATCGCGGCGTCGACCGCCTCGTCGCGCTCGCCGCCGCCGGCCGCCACCACCATGTCCATGGTCGCGCAGAGCTCGTCATTGCCCTTGATGCCGGCATCGTCCAGCGCCAGACCCGCGGCATAGGTGCCGAGCCGCTGCCAGGTCTCCATCTGCCGCTGGTCGCCGCGCTTGGCGATCTGCAGGTTCCAGTCGACCTCCGGCAGCGGATGAATGGTGTAGGGCGCAAAGCGCGCGGCATCGAGCACCGGCTCGAGGCCGGGCTGGGCGAGTTTCTGCCAGTGGGCATCCGGACCCTCTCCCAGCGAGGAGACAAGGCCGATACCGGTGATGACGACGTCGTGGGGGCTCATGGGCGGCTGTTTTGGGTCAGCGGGCAGGGCACGTCAAGGCCGCGCCCGAACCGCCTCAGGCGTTCTTGGCCGCGACCAGCGCGTCGATCTTGGCGCACAGGTTCTTCATGACGAAGTAGTCGTCGGTCGAGGCCTTGCCGTCATTGACCTCCTGCGTCCACTTCTCCAGCGGCACCTTGATGCCGAATTCCTTATCGATGGCAAAGACGATGTCGAGGAAATCGAGGCTGTCGATGCCGAGATCGTCGATGGTGTGGCTTTCGGGGGTGATCGTCTCGATATCGATCTCGCTGGTGTCGGCAATGATCTTGGCGACTTTGTCGAACGTGGTGGACAAGGGCTCTTCCTTCGGTTGCGGGCGGAATCTGTCCGCATCTTGTTTGGGCGCTGTCTAATCGGTTTTTCCGGGCAGGAAAAGGGCTGATAAGCCCGGTGCAGATGGGATGCTGGCTTTCGAAACGCAAGAAGGGCCGCCGGATTGCTGGCGGCCCTTCCCGTTGACGCTACGTCAGCTCAGCTGTCGCGGAGCTTGACCAGGTCGTTCAGCAGCCCGCCCGTCCCGTTGTGGACGGTCAGCCGCTCGACCTTGCCGGCGATGGCCTCCAGAGCCTCGAGCTCCTTCAGCCGCAGCATCACCGGGTTCTCGGCCATCACCTTGGCCGTGTTGAGGAGCGAACGCGTGGCGTTCGTCTCCTCGCGGCGGCGGATGACGTTGGCCTCGGCCTGCTTCTCGGCCGAAACCACCTGGTTGAGGATCTCGCGCATCTCGCCCGGCAGGATGACATCCTTGAGCGCGATATCGCTGACCTCGACCCCGATCTCGGCCATGTCGGCGCGGACCTTGGCCGCCGCCTCCTCGTCGACCGTCACCTTCTTTTCAAGAATCTGGTCGAGCGTCAGCGCGCCAAGCGTCTTGCGGAACGCGTACTGCAGGGCGCGGTAGAGGGCTTCAGAGAAGTCCTTCACCGCGCTCACCGCCTTGACCGGATCGAGGACCCGGTATTCGGCGGCGATGTTGACGCGGATCGTGACGCGATCCTTGGTC
>NZ_RZOI01000576.1:0-3999 GCF_004022645.1 Mesorhizobium sp. M4A.F.Ca.ET.020.02.1.1
CGGGATCGCCGAGCGCGTTGACGTTGATCAGCGTGTCTCGGGCCGGATCGAGCTCGACCTTGCCGCCGCCGACCGCCATCGAAACCACCCAGGTGCCGGTCGAGACGACAGAGAAGGGCGGCCGGTCGGACAAGAGATGCGGCAGCAGCGAGGCATTGGAATCGTGCAGCCCGCAGTACACCGGCGTTTGCGGGTCGAGCCCGGTCTGCTGAGCGAGTGCGGGCAGGATCGGGCCGAGCCGGTCCTTCGCCGGCCGCACCGGCGCCATCAGCCGGCGCCAGCCCATCTTGTCCACCAGCGTCGAGTAGTCGGACTTCCACGGGTTCCAGAGGTCGGTGTGGCAGCCGAGTGATGTCACCTCATTGGCAGTCACGCCAGTCAGCCGCTGCGCCCAGTATTGCGGGTACATCAGGATCGCGGCCGCCTTGGAAAATTCTGCTGGAAAACGCCTCTGCTGCCAAAGGAGCTGCGCGCCGATGTTCAGGCCGGCCGGCAGGCGCGGCGTGCCTGTCTCGACAAAGGGCGGACGGATGAGGTCATAGTCCTCGGCGAAGTCGTCTGGTCCCGAAAATTCATAGTCGAGCACCGGCAGCGCCAGGCCTCCGTCGGCGTCGACCAGCACCGCCGTCGCGCCATGGGTGGTGATCGAGATGGCGTCGATGCGCTGCTCGCGGTGGAGTTCGGCGAGGCTATCGAGGATGAACGTCCACAGCCACTCGATGTCGTGATGCGGGTAGGGGCCGTCAGTGAGGGGCGCGTTGGCGCTGCGGCGCAGCGCCGTCTCGCGCAGGGTCGCGAGATCGACCAGCGCCACCTTGGCGTTGGTCTTGCCGATATCGACGACGGCGACGTGGCGGATCATGCCATATGGAACACAGTTTCCAGCGGCACCGCCACCGGCTCGTTGTCGGCCCCGGTTTCCACCACATCGGCCATGTGCGCCCACCAGCGCTGCATCACCGGATGCTTCGGCAGATCGGCCATGCCGTGGTCGTCACGGCGCCACAGCACGCCGAACAGGATGTTGGTCTCCTCGTCGAGATGGATCGAATAGTCGGAGATACCGGCCTGCTTCAGCAGCGCCACCAGCGACGGCCAGATCTCGTCATGGCGGCGCTTGTACTCGGCCTTCATGCCAGGATTGAGCTTCATCTTGAAGGCGTATTTTTCCATCAGGCGAAGCGTCCCTCGCGCAGGCGCCGCCAGACGATGGGCAGCGCAATCACGATGATCAGCAAGAGGCCGATGAAGATCGACATGACGATGCCCGGCACGTTGAGCAGCCCGAGCCCAAAAGTCACCAGCCCCATGATGAAGGCGGCGAGCACGACGCCCAGGATGCTGCCGGCGCCGCCGAGGATCGAGACGCCGCCCAGCACCACCATGGTGATCGCTTCCAGTTCATAGCCTTGCGCGATCGACGGCCTTGTCGAGCCGAGCCGCGAGGTGATCAGCACCGAGGCGATGCCGGACATCAGCCCGGTCAGGCAAAACAAGATGAACTTGATGCGGTCGACGCGCACGCCGGAGAACTGGCAGGCGACCGGATTGTTGCCGATGGCAAAGACGCGGCGGCCGAAGCTCGTGCGATGCAGCACGAACCAGTAGATGAGCGCGGCGACGAGGAACAGCGCCAGTTCGAACGAGAAAACCCACCAGACATAGCCCTGGCCGAAGAAGGCGAAGCTCTCCGGATAGCCCTTGTAGGCCTGGTCGCCGAGGATGATGAAGGCGATGCCGCGGAACAGGCTCATCGTGCCGATGGTGACGACAATGGAAGGCAGGCCTAGCCGCGTGACCAGCAGCCCGTTGAAGGCGCCGCAGCCGAGCCCGACAACGATGCCGATGGCCACCAGCACCGGCGTTCCGGCGCCGGCCTGCACCGCCATCCCCATCATCGTCGAGGCGAGCGCCACGATCGCCGCGACCGACAGGTCGATCTCGCCGGAAATGATCAACAGCGCCATGGCGAGCGCGATCAGCGCCTTTTCGGTGAAGTTGAAGGTCAGGTCCGACAGCGACCACGGGTCGAGGAAATAGGGCGAGGCGAAGCTGTTGACCGTGAAGATGAGAACCGCGATGACGACGAGCAGCGCCTCCCAGGAAAAGATCGCGGACGAGAGCGGCTTGTCGAGCCGGTCGGGGATGTGGCGCGGGTGAGGGGCGTCGGTCATGCCGCTTCCGCCTTTCTGAGGATGATCCGGCCCTGCCGGCGCTCACCGCGCGCATTCAGCACCACGGCCAGGATGATGGCGCTGCCCGATATCGCCATCTGCCAGAAGGGCGAGATGTTGATGACCGGCAGCGCGTTGGAGATGATGCCGAGAAACAGCGCGCCGAGCACCGCGCCGCCGACCGAGCCGATGCCGCCGGCGATCGAGATGCCGCCGATGACGCAGGCGGCGATGATGTTGAGCTCATAGCCATTGGCGACCTCGACGGATGCGATCACATAGCGCGAGATCCACAGATAGCCGGCGAGCCCGCCGATCATGCCGGAAATGCAGAAGACGATGAATTTTGTCCGGCCGACATCGATGCCGGCATAGACCGAGGCGGTCGGGTTGACGCCGATGGCATAGATCGAGCGGCCGATCTGCGCGCGCGTCATCACCACGAAGAACAGCGCGATCACCAAAAGCGCGATCCACGAAAGCACCGGCAGGCCGAGGAAGGCGGCGCGCTGGAAGTTGATGAAGTCCGGACTCATCTGGTCGGCATTGACCCAGGCGCCGCCGGACACCACGAACGTCGCGCCGCGATAGATGGTGAGCGTGCCCAATGTCACCACGATCGAGGGAATGTTCAGCCGCCACACCAGCAAGCCGTTGATGGCGCCGAGCACCAGCCCGACGGCGAGCGCGATGACGATCAGCACCGGGATCGGGATCGCCGGATGCGCGGCGTTAAGCATCGCCACCACCATACCGGTGAAGCAGAGGTTCGACGCCATCGACAGGTCGATCGAGCGCGTCAGGATCACCACCATCTGGCCGAGCGCCAGGATCATCAGGATCGAGGTATCGTTGAACACCTGGCGCAGATTGGCCGGGTCGGCGAAACCCGGGAAGCGGGTTGAGATCAGGCCGATCAGCACCGCGATTGCCGCAAGCAGCCAGATCTCGCGGTATTTGCGCAAATTCTTCATGTCGCGATCCCCGCTGCGGTTCGTACCAGCGTCTCGGCATCGAGCCCCTTGTTGTCGTGGACGGCCGCGATGCGGCCTTCGCGCATGACGACGACACGGTCCGACATGCCGAGGATCTCCGGCAGTTCGGAGGAGACCATGATCACCGACAGGCCTTGCGCGACGAGCTCGGCCATGAAGCCGTGCACGGCGGCCTTGGAGCCGATGTCGATGCCCTTGGTCGGCTCGTCGAGGATGATCACCTTGGGCGCCGTCGCCAGCCATTTGGCGATGACCACCTTCTGCTGGTTGCCACCGGAGAGCGTGCCGACATCCTGGCTGAGCGATGAGGCTCTTAGATCCAGCCGTTCGGTGTAGGAGCGGGCGAGCGCGAACTCTTCCGCCAGCCTGAGCACGCCGGATTTCGAGGTGCGCATGAGCGAGGGCAGCGACACATTCTGGAAGATCGGCATCCCGATCACCACGCCCTGCTTGCCGCGCTCCTCCGGCACATAGACGATGCCGGCCTCGATGGAGTCGGCGGCCGATTTCGGTGCGATCGTTCGGCCTTCAAGTGTGATGGCACCCCGGCTGGTGCGGGTGATGCCCGATATCGCCTGCATCACCTCGCTCCGTCCGGCGCCGACCAGGCCGTAGAAGCCTAGGATCTCGCCCTTGCGCAGCTCGAAACCGATGTCGTCGAATTCGGTCGGATGCGACAGGCCGGAAACCGCGAGCACCGGCGCGCCGATCTTCGGCTCGCGCTGCGGGAAGATGTGGTCGACGTTGCGACCGACCATCATGCGCACGATTTCGTTCTGGCCGGCATCCTTGAGCAAGCCCTCGCCGACCATCTCGCCGTCGCGGAAGAC
>NZ_RZOI01000577.1:0-3994 GCF_004022645.1 Mesorhizobium sp. M4A.F.Ca.ET.020.02.1.1
CGACCTCGGCAGCGGCCTGGTGACGCTGTCGGCGACGGCGACGGTGACCGATGGCGACCACGACCAGGCGACCTCGACGGTGAGCACCGATCTGGGCGGCAACATCGGCTTCGACGACGACGTCCCGTCGCTGACGGTCGGCACGGTCAACGAGAGCGCCATCACGCTGGTGACGCAGGACGCCCAGACGATCGGGCCGGCCTCCGACACGGCGAGCGCGAGCTTCGCGGCCGCCTTCCTGGCGGCGGTGACGCCGAGCTATGGCGCCGACGGCGCCGGCTCGACGGTGATCAGCGGCTACACGCTCAACGTCACCAACTCGGCCTCCGGCCTGACCAGCCAGGGTGAAGCGATCACCCTGGCCAAGGTCGGCAACGACATCGTCGGCTCGACCGCCTCGCATGGCGAGATCTTCAGGATCGCCGTCGATGCGAACGGCACCGTGACGCTGACCCAGTCCCAGCAGATCGACCACCTGCCCGAGAGCCTCGACACCACCAACAACAACGCCCACATCGACCTCGGCAGCGGCCTGGTGACGCTGTCGGCGACGGCGACGGTGACCGATGGCGACCACGACCAGGCGACCTCGACGGTGAGCACCGATCTGGGCGGCAACATCGGCTTCGACGACGACGTCCCGACGGTTCTCGACAAGACGGACCTCTATTTCGCCAACAGCGGCACCGTCAGCGGAACCGGCGTGTTCGACTACTCCATCGGAGCTGACAGCCATTCCACGTACAGCAGCCTCAATTCTGACTTTGCCGCCATCACCTTGGCCGGGACCGTGGCCGGGAACGCGATCACCGCGCCGACCGTAACCTGGGCCTCCGAGACCTCGACACAGGCTGTGTTCAACATCAGCTTCAGCTATCTCACGGGCGGAGCGACGACCCAGGAAACGGGCACACTCACCTTCGACAAGGTGGCGGGCACCTACACCGTTGACCTGGCCGATCCGATTTCCGCGGTGACGATCAGCACAGTGAGCAATTCGTCTTCCATCACCGGCTATCAGCCGGGGTCTTCGACGACCGACAACACCCAGCCGGAAGTGGCGGTGGCGCAGGTCAATTCGAACCTGTTCATCCAGTTCACCGGCTACGCGGAACCAGGCAACGGCACCGGAGCCAACAACCTGCAAGCGGGCTCGGTCGACGGCAGCACGCTTACCTTCGTGAACGGAGAACTGATCACCCAGGCCTCGACATACGTGTCCATCTCGGGCACGGCAAACGGCGTTGCCGGCGACACGATGGGCAAGGGAGAAGTCATGGACATGGACTTCTTCACCACGAACCCGACAGGATTTACCGGCCTGACGCCCGATGCCCAGGTGAGCTCGATGTTCCTGAAGTTCGACGGTATCGGGAATACCGAAGACTTCATCGTCATCCTCAAGCTCTACGATCCGACGACCAACGAATACACAACCAAGGCGATGTACGTAGAGAACGCCGACATCTTCAAGGGCCCGGGCTCCGGTCCTGGCGCCTACTCGAGTGTAACCCTCGACAACAATGACGGCCTGTTGATCATCGAATCGAACGACTACAATGCCGCTGGGCAGCATTACGTGCTGGTTGGGGCGCAGATCACCCCGACCGACGAGGGCATCTCCGGCACCGCCATCAACCTCAATGGCGCCATCGGTGCCGGCGGGGCGAGCACCACGACCCAAGACATCAGTTCCGATTCGAATGATCTCGGCTTCAAGATCTCCGATATCGGCCTGGTCAGCACCACGACGACGGCTCAGAACGCCGATCTGACCTTCAACGTCACCCTGAAGGACGCGGACAACGACACGACAACGGCACAGCAACTGGACGTCCACGTCACCAATGGCGTCACCTACACCGGCACGGCGGACGCCGAGACGATGCAGGGCACGGCCAACGGCGACACGCTGAACGGCAACGGCGGCGACGATATCCTGCAAGGGTTTGGCGGCAACGACCTGCTGATTGGCGGCGCTGGCCAGGACACGCTCACCGGTGGCACGGGCGCCGACACGTTCAAGCTTGACCACCTCGACATCAAGGACCTGATCGTCGACTACAGCGGTGTCGGCGGAGAAGGCGACAAGATCGACCTGACCGCCCTGTTCGACACGGCCCCGGGCGGCGGCAACATCGGCAACTTCGTGAACTACGATGCGGGGACCGGCACGCTCAGTGTCGACACCAGCGGTTCGGGAAATCCGGCCAACTTCGTCGAAGTGGCGCAACTCACGAACCACCCGGCGGCCAACACCATCACGCTGCTCTACGACGATGGGACGACCACGCATACGACGACGGCAAATGTGGTCTAGCGGCATGGCGCAACGGGACTTGGCCATGCTATGTATTAGCAACTCGAATATTAGGATTCTGGAGGGGACTTTATCATGAAGCGTTCCGCAAGACTGCTGGTCTCAGCCGCGGCACTGTTGCTGGTCGGATCGGCAGGGCGTGCCGCCGACATCATCGAAGGCCCGGCGGCCGATTACTGCCGCACCGTCGGGACTTCCAACCTGGTGCTGACCGACAACATCGTCGACCTCAAGGCCCAGGTGGTGAAACTGATGGACGAGTCGGTCGCCGTCGCCAAAAGCCCGGAGTGGATCAACTCGTCGCGCCCCGCCTTCGTCTGGGCTTCGGAAGCCAAGGCCTACTGCGGCATGGCCTATGGCTACCTGAAGACGAACTACAAGGACGAAGACACGCTCAACAAATGCGAGTGCTTCCACGATCGCATGGTCGAATACATGCACTGACCGCCAGCACGCCGGCCGGCTGGCGATGACGGAAAAGAGAAAACTGTCGAGGGCGATCGCCGCAGCGGTCGCCCAAGGTTTCTTGCTTGTCGCGGATTCTTGCCGGAAAAGCGTCGGACGCTTTTCCGGAATCTGCATGGCCGGCTTTGTCCTGCTAGGCACGAATGCCGGCGCCTCGGAACGATCCTCCGTCGAACGGATGGCCGACCGGCCGCGACAGACCGGCTGCGCCGCCAGCGGGGCATGGACGCGCGACGCGTTCAAGGCCTATGCGAGCTGCCAGGCATCGATCTACGGGCTGGAGCCGGTGCTGGCGCATGCGGTGATGGAGATCGAAAGCGGCTTCGACCCGCAGGCGCGCGGCGCTGACGGCGAGGTCGGATTGATGCAGGTGATGCCGGCGACGGCGCGCATGCTGGGCTTCCGCGGCTCGCTCGACGAACTCGGCCTGCCCGCCACCAACATCGCGCTTGGCGTCGAATATCTGGCGCTGGCCAACAAGCTGGCCGCGGGCGATCTTTGCACCACCGTGATGAAATACCGCGCCGGACACAATGAGAGCCGCTTCTCCGCGCTTTCGGTGCGCTACTGCGAGCGGGCGCGCGCGATCCTGACCAGGGAAGGACTGCCGGTGACGGGACCCTTGCCGGTGGCGACGTTCGGCTTTTCGGCGCTATCGGGCGCCGACGCCAGCCCCGCCGGCGAGAACCGCACCTGCGTGCGCCGGATCTTCGTGCCGGGACCGCGCTACATGCGGTGCGCCGATTACCGGAGCGCCGGCCAGGCCAGGCGGATCAGGGCGCTGCGGGCGCAGCTGTTCGACGGCTAGCCGGAGCAATTCCAGGAAGCGCCTTTCCACCCGGAATTGCGTCGAAACAAAGAGGTGGAGCGGCGTGATTTTCCGTGAAACGATGAACCGCTCCGGGAGAGGCCGGAATTCAAAGCAGCGCAAGGCGTGCCGCGGGATGGGACCCGGGAACGTTGTCGCCACGACCGGCGGCACACAGGATGGAGCGATCATGAAACTTGGCCGGCGGCTTTCCTGCCCGTGGACACGGGCGATGGCGCTCGCATTTTTGGCTGCCGTTTCGGGCTGCCAGTCGAAAGGCAGCGTCAGCGAGGCGCTCGACCCGGCCGCGGTCGCGTCGCCCGGCACGCCGGCCGACGGCGCCATTGCCGCCGCGCCGCAGGCGGTAACGGCGACGCAGTCGCTCGGCACGGGGCCGGCCA
>NZ_RZOI01000578.1:0-3993 GCF_004022645.1 Mesorhizobium sp. M4A.F.Ca.ET.020.02.1.1
ACCTGTTCGGATGCGGAGGCAAGTCGGCAGCCGCCGTCGTCGATCCGGTAGGCGATATCGCGCCCTATCTTCGAGTTGCCGAGGCGACCGGCATGCGCATTCTCTATGTGGTCGATACGCACATCCACGCCGACCACATTTCCGCCGGGCGGACGCTCGCCGCAGCCTCCGGCGCGGAATACATGCTGTTCGAGGGCGCGGAAGCCGGTTTCCCATTTCGACGCGCCAAGGACGGCGAGGTAGTCGAGCTCGGCAACGTGACCATGACCGTCATGCACACGCCAGGGCACACGCCGGAGCACATCTCGCTCCTGGTCACGGACAGGACACGCGCGGCCGAGCCATGGTTCGTGCTGACGGGCCACACTCTCATGGTTGGCGATCTCGGACGAACCGAACTTGCAACCAGTGCCGAGGACGGCGCGCGGACGCTGTTTTCGAGCGTGCGCCGCCTCAAGCAACTGCCGGATCACGTCGAAGTGCTGCCCGGCGCCTACTCCGGCTCGGTCTGCGGGCGCTCGCTCAGCGGCAAGCCGACATCGACGATTGGCTTCGAGAAGCGCTTCAATAAGGCGTTCCGCATTGATGACGAGGACACTTTCGTCGCCACGATGATCGCGGACATACCGCCCCCGCCGCCGGAGGCGGCGCGCAACCGTGCCGCCAACGCGGGTCTCGCCGCCGCCGCGGCCTGAGCAATGAACGAGGGGGCATCAGTCTCGCCAGGCTCGACTGTCAGGCTTGGGCTCAAGGAAAACTGGCGGCAGTTTGCCCTGCTCATGCTGGTGAACGCCTTCGTCGGTGGCATGGTCGGGCTCGAACGAACAGTCGTGCCGCTCATCGGGTCGGAAGAGTTCGGCATCGCCTCGACGACACTCGTCGTCTCCTTCATCGTCAGCTTCGGCGTGGTCAAGGCGCTTGCCAATCTGGTCTCGGGCCAACTCGCGGACACCTGGGGACGCAAGCGCGTTCTCGTCCTCGGCTGGCTTGTCGGCTTGCCGGTTCCGTTCATGATCATCTGGGCCCCGAGCTGGGGATGGGTGATTGCGGCCAATGCGCTGCTCGGCATCAACCAGGGGCTCGCCTGGTCGATGACGGTCATCATGAAGGTCGACCTCGTCGGCCCGAAATCGCGCGGCCTCGCCGTCGGCCTCAATGAATTTGCCGGTTACCTGGCCGTCGGCGTGACGGCGTTCCTCACCGGCTATCTTGCCTCGCGGTACGGTCTGCGTCCCGTGCCCATCTATCTCGGCATAGGCTACGCCGTAATCGGCGCCGTGCTGTCGATCGTGCTCATCCGCGACACGCGCGACCACCTCCGGCTGGAGGCATCCGCTCACGGACAGCAATCCGTGCCGATCGGCTTCCGGGAGGTATTTGCGCTGACCTCGTTCAGGGATCGCAATCTGTTCGCGGCGTCGCAAGCGGGCCTCGTCAACAACCTCAACGACGGCATGAGCTGGGGTATTTTCCCATTGTTCTTCGCCTCCTTCGGGCTTGGCGTCGAGCGCATCGGCATCCTGAAGGCGATCTACCCCGCGACCTGGGGAATCCTGCAGATCGTCACCGGCCCCTTGAGCGATCGCTGGGGTCGCAAAGGCCTGATCGTCGCCGGAATGTGGATCCAGGCCGGCGGCCTGTTTCTCACCGCGGCTACCAGCCGGTTCGAGTGGTGGCTCGTCGGCAGCCTTCTGCTCGGCCTTGGAACGGCAATGGTCTATCCAAGCCTGATCGCCGCGGTTTCCGACGCCTCGCATCCAAGCTGGCGCGCCCGCTCGCTCAGCGTTTATCGGTTCTGGCGCGACCTCGGCTATGCGATCGGCGCGCTCTCAGCGGGGCTCATCGCCGATCGCTTCGGGCTCTCATGGGCGATCACGTCGATCGCCGCTTTGACGTTTCTCTCCGGCGCGATTGTTGCCATTGCAATGCAGGAAACCGCCAAGCGCTAGCTGGCCTGAATGATCTTTTTCATCTGTTGCCGGTCTTCCGGCGACCACTGCTCGGGGTTCTCCTGATGAGCGATGGCGGCGTGAAGCTCGATGTGTTTCCAGAGTTCAGTCTCAATCTCAGCCGTGAACGATCCTGAACAGGCATCCATTCCAGGGTAGTCCTTGCACCGATATGAATAGGCCATATCTACGCCTCCCTGGTTTGCCGGGTTAGCAGGCGAGGAAGTGGCGCGCTTGTCGATTCACAGTTTTCGAATGCCAGGGCGCCTCTAGCCGAAGTTCGGCTAGCGTGTTCTCCTATTCAGCTGGCGACATAGGGCGACGGCTGTTCAACTCGGCAAGCGACTGGCTGGTGACAACGATTGCACCTTGAACAGCGAGCGCTGCCATGATGCCGGCGACAGCTGCGTCAGGCCAGCCGGAGCCGGTTCCAAAGACACCAGCGGCGGCAGCCAGGACAGCGAGGTTGCCGAGTACGTCGTTGCGAGTGCAAATCCACGCAGAGCGCATATTCGCATCGCCGCTCCTGTGGGCCCATAGAAGACCAAATGAAGCAGCGTTCGAAAGCAAGGCAGCAAAGCCGACTGCGCCAATCGTGAAGGCCCCTGGCAGCGTGCCGTGAACCGTGTTCCAAACCGCTATCCCTATGACCCAGGCTGCGAACAGTCCCATGGTTGCGCCTTTGACCAGCGCTGCGAGGGCGCGATAGCGAAGCGCCATGCCAACCACAAAGAGACTGATCGCGTAGTTGCCGGCGTCGCCAAGGAAATCGAGCGCATCGGCCTGTAGCGAGGCAGAGCCAGCCGCAACGCCAGCGCCGATCTCGACCGCAAACATTGCTGAGTTGATACCCAGCACCGCCCAGAGAACACGCCTGTATGATGCGTCTTCATCCGTAGCCGGGTGATTGTCGTGATCGGCTCCGCAGCATTGAGCGCCCATCACCATCTCCCATGCTTTTCCTCTAGGCATATAGGTGGTCGGCCGATATGTGAAAGCTTAACAGCCCTTGGTGCCCGCGCCAGCTTTCAGGGTTTGGCGGCAAGGATCGACACGCTTTTGACGCCGAACTTGCGGCTAGCCCCCTTCGCGTTCTGCGAAATGAACTCGTAGGCCGGATTGTCCTCGCGCTTGACCACGCGAAGGCCGGCGTGTTCGATCTTCGTGCAATAGTCGTCCTGCTGCGCGGCACCGCCGATGCACGCGGCCCACAGCGTCGAGTTGCACACGATATTTTCCGGCAGTTGCACCTCGGTGACGATGTCGGAGATGGCGAGACGGCCGCCGGCGCGCAACAGTCGAGCTGTTTCCTGAAAGACAGCCTGCTTGTCGGTTGCAAGATTGATCACCCCGTTGCTGATGACCACGTCGGCAATCCCTGCGGGCAGTTCAACGTCCTCGATATAACCCTTCATGTAAGTGATGTTATCGAAGCTGTGACTGTCGCGCAGGCGGGATGCTTTCGCGAGCTGTTCGTCGGTCATATCCACGCCGATCACTTTCCCCGTCGCGCCGACCCGCAACGCCGCGATGAAGGTATCCATACCGGAGCCGCTGCCGAGATCGATCACAGTTTCTCCCGGCTTCACGTCGGCGAGATGAAAAAAGTAACCGACACCAGCGAACGATTCGATCGCCTCTGCCGGTATCCGATCGAGGTCTTCAGTGCTGTAGCCCAACCGCTCCGCCAGCGATCGACCCATCTCGAAATGAAACTCGCCTTTCGGGTTCGTGGCGACGTCGCGGTACATGGCCTTGACTTTTGACTCCAGGTCCTTCCGATCGAAGGGCACGCTCGCTGCGCTGGTCATTTCCTCCTCCCTGTACCCCTCCTTTCGACAGGATACTGCATGACGAGAATTCAGTGAATGACCCAAGCGCAAAGCAAGCGCGCCAGCGTTAGCGCTCCGCCATGGCGACCGCAACTTCTGTACCGGAAAGGAAAGCTGGTGCGGCGACAGAACCGATTGTCCAGCTAGGCCGAACAGGTCGGCGATTATGCCGGCCGACAGGGCGCCGATCGCGTAACCGTCCGCCATGACAT
>NZ_RZOI01000579.1:0-3982 GCF_004022645.1 Mesorhizobium sp. M4A.F.Ca.ET.020.02.1.1
CCGCTGACCAAAGTATCCCCCGCCTCGGCCGGATCGGCGGTCTTTTCGCACTTCGGCCCCAGCACGTTGGCGACCGCGTTGACGATGGCGGTGCCGACGACGACGCCGTCGGCCGAGGCGCCGATGGTGCGCGCCTGCTCGGCGGTCTTGACGCCGAAGCCGACGCAGACCGGCAGCTCGGTGTGACCCTTGATGCGCTTGACCGCCGCCGCCACCTTGGCGGTGTCGGCGAGCGCGGAGCCGGTGATGCCGGTCATCGAGACGTAATAGACGAAGCCGGAGGTGTTCTCCAACACCTTGGGCAGGCGCCTGTCGTCGGTGGTCGGCGTCGCCAGGCGGATGAAGTTGATGCCGGCTTTCAGCGCCGGGATGCAGAGTTCCTCGTCCATTTCCGGCGGCAGGTCGACGACGATCAGCCCGTCGATGCCGCTCGCCTTGGCGTCGGTGAGGAAGCGCTCGACGCCGTAGATGTAGATCGGGTTGTAGTAGCCCATCAGCACGATCGGCGTCTCATTGTCGCTCGCGCGGAATTCCGACGCCATCCTCAGCGTCTTGACCAGCGTCTGGCCGCCCTTGAGGGCTCTCAGGCCCGCCGCCTGGATGGCCGGACCGTCGGCCATTGGATCGGAAAACGGCATGCCGAGCTCGATGACGTCGCTGCCTGCTCCGGGCAGCGCCTTCATGATGGCGAGGGAAGTGTCGTAGTCGGGGTCGCCGCCCATGAAATAGGTGACGAGCGCCGGGCGGCCCTCGGCTTTCAACTTGGCCATGCGGCGGTCGATGCGGGTCGTCATGTTCAGATCTCCATGCCCAGCATGTTGGCCACCGTGTGCACGTCCTTGTCGCCGCGGCCGGACAGGTTGACGATGACGATCTGGTCCTTGTCCATGGCCGGCACAATCTTCATCGCATGGGCGATGGCATGGGCCGATTCCAACGCCGGGATGATGCCTTCGACGCGCGTCGTCAGTTGGAAGGCTTCCAACGCCTCGTCGTCGAGGATCGGCACATATTCGACGCGGCCAGAGTCGCGCAGCCAGGAATGCTCCGGCCCGACGCCCGGATAGTCGAGACCGGCCGAGATCGAATGGCCGTCCATGATCTGGCCATCCGAATTTTGCAGAAGATAGGTGCGGTTGCCATGCAGCACGCCGGGCGCGCCGGCGTTCATCGAGGCGCAATGCTCGACGCCGTCGAGGCCGCGCCCGCCGGCCTCGATGCCGATGATGCGGACGTCCTTGTCGTCGAGGAAAGGGTGGAACAGGCCGATGGCGTTGGAGCCACCGCCGACGGCGGCGATGATCGTGTCGGGCAGCCGGCCTTCCTGTTCAAGGATCTGGGCGCGGGCTTCCGTGCCGATCACGGACTGGAAGTCGCGCACCAGCTCCGGATAGGGATGCGGGCCGGCCGCGGTGCCGATCAGGTAATAGGTGTCCTCGACATTGGTCACCCAATCACGCAGCGCCTCATTCATGGCGTCCTTCAGCGTGCCGTGGCCGGCGGTGACCGGCCGCACCTCGGCGCCGAGCAGCTTCATGCGAAAGACGTTGGGGCTCTGGCGGGCGACGTCGGTGGCGCCCATGTAGACGACGCACGGATAGCCGAAGCGCGCCGCGACTGTGGCGGAGGCAACGCCATGCTGGCCGGCGCCAGTCTCGGCAATGATGCGCTTCTTGCCCATGCGCTTGGCAAGCAGGATCTGGCCGAGGCAATTGTTGATCTTGTGCGAGCCGGTGTGGTTCAAATCCTCGCGCTTGAAATAGACCTTGGCGCCGCCGAGATGTTTCGTGAGGCCTTCGGCGAAATAGAGCTTTGACGGCCGCCCGGCATAGTAGGTCGACAGGGCGGTTAGCTCGGCCTTGAACTCCGGATCATTCTTGGCCTCGTTCCAGTGTCGTTCGAGGTCGAGGATCAGCGGCATCAGCGTCTCAGCGACGAAGCGGCCGCCGAAGATGCCGAACATGCCCTGCTCGTCGGGCCCGGTGCGGAAGGAATTGGGCATAGCCGGCTTGTTCATCGCCGATCTCCTGATTCAAGAATTGCTCAGGCGGCGCGGTCGTCGCGCGCGGCCCTGACGGCCCGGAAAAACTGCTCGATCAGCGCCGGTTCCTTGACGCCCGGGGCGCTCTCCACCCCCGACGAAATGTCGATACCGGGCGGATTGGCTGATCTCAGGGCATCGCCGATGTTGGCGGCGTTGAGCCCACCGGAAAGCATGTAATCGACGCCGGCGTCAAGGCCGGCAAGGATATGCCAGTCGAAGGCGACGCCGTTGCCGCCCGGCAATTCGGAACCTTTCGGCGGCTTGGCGTCGAACAGGAAGCGGTCGGCGATGCCGACGAACGGTTTTATCCGCTCCAGATCGGCCCCTTCGCTGATCGACAATGCCTTCATCACCGGCAGGCCATAGCGGGCTTTCACCTCGGCCACCCGCTCGGGCGTTTCGGTGCCATGCAGCTGCAGCATATCAGGCTGCATCCTGGCGACGATCTCATCCAGGAACGCATCACCGGCGTCGACGGTCACGGCAACCGCCAGGGCCTTGCCGCGCGCCGCCTCGCGCAGACGGCCAGCGTCGGCGGGCTCGATATAGCGAGGGCTCTTGGCGAAAAAGATGAAGCCGACATGGCTGGCGCCGCCAGCCAGCGCCGCGGCCATTGCCTCGTCGGTCTTCAACCCGCAGATCTTGATGTCGAGCGCCATGGCGCGGGGATTGGCACGAAACGGCCGAAGAGTCGAGAAAAAGCATGCTGTTGCCGCCACCGCGGAAAGCACTACCTTTCAAAGAGGGACAACAGGCGGGAGCAGACAATCATGGCCGACCAGACCGTTGCCGAACTCAGGCAGAAGATCGCGCAAGCGCGCGAGGTGATCTCGCATCTGATGGACAAGGCCGCCTTCAACGGCGCCGAGGCGCACCGCGCGCTGGATTATTTCGGTGGTGACGCCTTCGACCGCAATTTCCTGCCGTGGCCACAACATGGCGCCGAGGGGTTGCGACCGGAGGAACTGAACGCGGCGAATGATGACTGAGCGGCCGGCCCAAGGCCGCCCGCAGCGTCAATCGAACACGATGGCCTGCAGGGCGCCGCCATTGCGCTTCAGCCAGTCCTTGCAGCGGTCGGTGTCGGGGCAGAGCTTTTCGCACAGTTTCCAGAATTTCGGGCCGTGGTTCATCTCTTTCAGATGCGCCACCTCATGCGCGACGAGGTAGTTTATCACCGGCGCCGGCGCCATCATGATGCGCCAGGAGAAGGATAGATTGCCTTCCGAGGTGCACGAGCCCCAGCGGCTGGAGGTGTCCTTGAAGCGGATCGCCTTGGCGCGCTTGCCGAGCGCTTCGGTGTGTTTGACCACCAGCTTCTCGATCTCGCGCTTGGCCTCGCGCTTCAGATAATCGGCGATGCGGCGCGGCAGGTGCACGCGCTCGCCATGCACGATGAGCAGCGGGCCGCGCTCGTCGCGCGAGATGGTGACGGTGCCACGCTTGGACGGATCATGGACGATGCGATGCGCCACGCCGCGCACCGGAATCTTGATGCCCGGCCGCACCTGCGGCCTTGTCGGCACCTTGGCCAGCCGCTGCTCCAGCCAATCCTGATGACGATCCAGGAATTTCTCCACCTCGCCGCGGCGCAGGCCCGGCGGCACGGTGATGCGCAGGCCCTGGCCGCCGGAATCGATGCGCAGCGTCAACCGGCGCGCCCTGTGGTTCTCGACGATCTTGAGCGGCAGCGTGCGACCGGCGACTTTATGCTCGCGCTCGACGACAGGCGCTGGCTTGGGTTTCGTCAGATTGC
Organism: Mesorhizobium sp. M4A.F.Ca.ET.020.02.1.1; assembly: GCF_004022645.1. Taxonomy (NCBI): domain Bacteria; kingdom Pseudomonadati; phylum Pseudomonadota; class Alphaproteobacteria; order Hyphomicrobiales; family Phyllobacteriaceae; genus Mesorhizobium; species Mesorhizobium sp. M4A.F.Ca.ET.020.02.1.1. The sequence goes on from NZ_RZOI01000579.1 coordinate 3,801, forward strand.
GGAAGAACCCGATGGTCATGGCAGAACGATACGCGATTCGAGGAAAACGGATAGAACAAAAAAGAAACGGCGCCGCTCGCGCGACGCCGCCTATCGTGCCGAGACCTGTCGCGGGGTCTCAGTCGTCAAGCAGGTTCGAGCCCTTGCCGCGCTTCGAAGTCGTCGACCCGGTGGTCGTCGTC
>NZ_RZOI01000057.1:0-16531 GCF_004022645.1 Mesorhizobium sp. M4A.F.Ca.ET.020.02.1.1
ATGATGCAGGCGACGCCGCCCTGCCGCAGGACACGCCTCATCTCATGGAAAAAATTGGGCCGAGAAGCGGGCGGCACGTGGTGGACGACGCAACTGGCGAAGGCCAGGTCGAAGGCGCCGTCTTGGTAAGGCAGGCGATCCGTGGTGCAGGCGGTGTAGGCGATATGCGGGTTGTCGCGGCGGGCACGCGCGAGCGATTTCTGCGAGACGTCGCAGCCGTCAAGACGATCAAAGGCGCCATCGAGATAGGGATGGAGCGCGCCGACACCGCAGCCCACATCGAGCCCGCGCACGTCCGCGCCGCCCTGGCGAAGGCACCGCTCGCCGACCAGGCGCCGCAAAAGGTCGGCCTTGGCGGCGAGGAAGAAGTCATGCTGTAGGCCGGAGAACCGGATCGAGCCTTCAACCACCTCGCCGTAGCTGGCGTCATAGCTGTCGAAGTGTTCGGACATCAGCGGGAACCCGGTTCTCTGCCTTGCGAAACGATGCCCGCCGCTCGCCCGAGGCGACGCGCACCGAGCGATTAAAGCCGGTCAGCCTTTCAATCACGTAGAGGGGTCGGCGTTTGACTTCGGCATGGATGCTGCCGACGTAAAGCCCGACCACGCCCGTCATGAAAAGATTGATGCCGCAGAGCAGCGACACTATCACCACGGTCGAAGTCCAGCCGGCTATGACGCCCGCCTGAAAGAGCCAGGCAAAGGTAGCGTAAGCCCCGAACAACACGGCAAGGGCTGAAATGGCCAATCCCGCCCAAAGCGCCAGACGCAGCGGTTTCTCCGAGAAGCCGATGATGCCGTGGAGCGCGAGATGCAGCATCTTCCAGAACGGGTATTTGGTCTCGCCCAGCGTGCGCGCCGGTCGCTCGAAGGGGACCGCCGCCTGTTTGAAGCCCATCCAGCCGAACATGCCCCTGACGAAGCGGTCGTGCTCCGGCATGCATTTGAAGGTCTCCAGCGCCTTGCGGCCGACCAGGCGGAAGTCGCCGACATCGCGCGGAATGTCGACCGGGGTCATCTTCTCCAGCAGGCGGTAGAAGAGGCTCGCTGACAAACGCTTGAACCAGGATTCACCCTGTCGTCTGGTGCGCCTTGCATAGACGATCTCGAAGCCTTCCTTCCACTTCGCCACCAAGTCGAGAACTACTTCCGGGGGATCTTGCAGATCGGCATCCATGACGATGACGGCCTCGCCCGCCGCCGCCTCCATGCCGGCCGTGATGGCGATCTGGTGTCCGAAGTTGCGGGAAAACTCGATCAGCCGGAAGCTCGGCTCGGCGGCGACCACGCGCCGAAGGTATTTCACGCTTCCGTCGAGGCTTCCATCGTCGACGAAGATGACCTCGGTCTCTGCGTCCAGTTGATCCACCAGCAGGTTAATTCTCTCGACCAGCCGGGGCAGCACCTCTTCCTCATTGTAGATCGGCAGCACTAATGAGTAGCGCGGGCACTGCACGTTCACGCGCGTCCGAATGCCCTGCATCACAGCGTCTCGCATGCGGTTGAAAATGGAACACTCGCCACAAAGTTCCAAAGGTCTATCAGAAATCGCTAATTTGCCGACCTTCCGGGATCAGCCAATGATTTCAACCGGCCAGCCGGCCCTCGCAGTGCTCGACCGCTCGGAAGATCGCCTCGTAAACACTGCCAATTTCCTCATGTATTTCGTGGATCGGAACGCCCTCGATAAAGGCGGCCGAGCGGGGTCTGTCCCTAGTTCAAGCCAACTAGTTTCAAAAGGTCAAGGAACGCCTGATGCGCCAAACCAGCTGAACCGTCAGCTAAACTATGGCTCAGCCGCTGTCTAAAGCTTGACCGCCGGTTCCCGTCCCCAAAGACGCAATTTCCGGCAGGATTGATCGGCGGATCAAACCTCGGCCTGCGTTCTCGCATTTCAACGTGCTTCAGCTTCGTTGGAAGGCGCAAAATACTCGTCATTCCGCTCCTAGGCCTCAGCTTGGCGCGGCTCGTCGAACCAAATATTTACGCGGTCGCAAGCGCCCTGAACACTGCGCGCGCCATGGAGACGTTGGAGGGTCTGAACCCGACGAGGCCGGCAATGGTTTCCCATCGACCGGCCATATGCCCTTCCCCGCGCAACCCGCTCGTTGTCTATGGTTTGTCGGCCTCCGACAAGCGCTCGCGAACTGCTTCCTCGGTGTTGTCGGCTGTCGATCTCACCACCTTGCCGAGTTTGCTCATCACCGTGCCAGACGAACCATCGGAGCTCTGTCGGGCAGCCTCCTCCTTGATTGCGCCATAAGCCTCGGCCGCAACCTCCTTCGCCTGTTCGACGCCTTGATCGAGAACCTTCTCCGCATTGTCGCGAAGTTTCTGGCTGTAGCCGCCAAGCACCTCGTCTTCCGTATCCGTGTGTGGCAGCATTGCGCCGATAGCAGTTCCCACCACCAGGCCGACCGCGGCGACGGCCAGCGGTTCGCTCTGCAAGAGATCCTGCATCGGCCGCCCCATCCGCACCGCGCCGGACCTCACTCCAGCGGCCGTGCCTGACAGTGTGTCTCTGGCGTCGTTTGCAATACCGGAAGCGGCGTCGGCTACACCGCTCGCGGTGGAAACAATTGAGTGTGTGACGCCGGAAAGTTGGGAAGTTTGTTCTGTCGTGCTCGGTCGGGAATCAGCTCCCTGGCTCCCTTGCCAATCATAGTCAGATTCGGCGTTCCGACTACCGCGCTCGCGAGCAGCCGAACTGCCAGAACCGAGAAGATCACTTAGGTCATCGGCCGATGGACCCTTACCGAACATCAGCCAGGCCAAGCCGGCACCGACCATGGTAACCGGCAGCGGGTTGTCTCGGACCTGTGTCCTGAGGTTATCGAGCATCGAGGAGAAATCGCCTCCCGCAAACGTTCCGGTGAACTCATCGATCAATTGACCCGGGGTCATCTTGTGGCGGATCGAATCCGCCGTGTCCGTCAATTTTGCGCGCGCGATGTCAGCATCGCGTTCGAGCTCGGCTGCAGATTTGTCGTTCATCTCAACTGTTCCTTGATCACGCGCGCGTCGCGCTTGAGTTGGTCTTGAGTGCGGTCGGGAGTCAGTTCGGAAACCGTCATGCCAGCCATGCCGTTGCGCAAAAGAGTGACGCCAAGCAGGGCGACGATGACGCCGACCAGCAGTGAAGACCATCCCGCGCCCAGCCCTGCGCTCGCCAAAGCGATCACCAGAGCCTGCAGCAGCACCAGCAAGGCGGCCAGGAGGCAGATCGCGCCTCCCAGAATCTCGACAGCGCCGGCGCCAGCCTTGCTTGCCTTCTCCGAAATTTCGGCCCGCAACAGCCTGCCCTCAGCCTGCAACAAGGTTGTCACTTGCTGCGCGAGCTCGCTGACGAGCGTGGCCAAGCTTCGGGTGTCGTGAGCGTTGCTCATGGTTTCTCCTCCAGGTTGGGACGCCAATCGTGGGCCTGCGTGGTGCGGGAGGGTTGGTCAGATTGGTCTCCGGAGCCAGCCGCAGCCGAGTGGTGCGAACGCGAGTTGGAATCGCCGGACAGTCTTCCATCCGAAGCCGTGCGGCGAGACGGCGGCGAGCTTTTGATGAAACGCCCAAGAGCCACGCCGGCCAGCACAGAACCGGCTAGCAACGCACCCGAATTTTCGCGGCCGAACGATTGGATTTCGCCAAGCACATCCTTGAACGGCCTGTCTTTCAAGGATGTGGAGAGACGTTCCAGTCCGCCAGCGGCATCGAGCGCGAACTTCGATGCGGCCTGCTGTTTGTTATTGGCCAGATGGTCGCTCGCCGCGCGCAGCGCTCCACCAAGGGACTTCAAGTCGGCACAGATGTCGCGCTGCGCATCTTCCGCCTTCTCGTAAAGAGCCTGCTTCGCCTCCGAACCGTAGTCGCCGGCCATTCGGGTGAGTTCGTCGCGAGCGTCGTGCAATATCTCGCTGGCGCCCTGCGTTTCTTGCTTGAGCCTGTCGGTTAATTCGCCTTTGGCTGTTTCGAAATCGGCCGTCACACGGCCATGATTGTCTTCGCCCCGCATGGGTGCCTCCTAGTGGAATCCGAGGAAGGATAGGATCGCAAGCACGACGACGATCAGGCCGATTAGATAAATGACACCGTTCATGACGCATCCTCCTACATGCAATACGAACCTCGACGACGGCATCATGTTCCACCGAGGCTCAATCTTTCTCGATCGGTAATCGTCGTTGAGAGCTGGGTAGTTGAAGGCGGGCTGGGCCCCAGAAAAATCAGTGTTGCAAGGCCTTGATCGAAAGCTGGAAGGCATCGCAAGGCGGGAAGGCAGCGTCTCGTTCAAGAATCCAGAAGAGCTGTCAGAGAAATTGTGGGGGAGCCAACTCCGGTGCGACAAACCTATAGCGATAGAAATCTTGCCGCCGCCTGGTCGACATATGCGAATGAATAGCTTGGACTGATCTCCGAGACACGAGGCCTCGCTGGAACATGCGTCAAAGTCGAAAGTTCTTGCTGATGGCAAATCACCCAAACATGAGCGTGCTAACCTCGATCGGCAACTTGACCTCACGTCCCGCAGCCTTCCTGGTGTTGTTGGCTTATTCCATTCTTTGGATGGTTTTCGACCGGCAAAGTTTGAATTGGCATGGGGCGGCTACCCTCGTCACCTGGGCCATGACGCTGTTCATCCAGCGAGCAGAGCATCGCGACACACAGGCAATCCATGCGAAGCTGGCTGAAATGTTGCGATCAAATAACTCGGCTTCGAACATCACCCGAATTGAAGATCAGGAACCTGAGGAAATCGAAAAGCATCGCGTCCGCAAACAGCAGGGAGATTGACGTGCGGCCTTCTGGTCTCGCGGCAGTGCTGGCAGGCGGAAAACCGCGCGGGTTCGATCGAGGGTTCGCACGCTTGCTGAAGTGTCTGAGCTATGTGGGCGTTGCGATGATCGCTATTTGGTTGGTGGCGGATCACCTTCCTGGAACGCTACGCCGTCCTAAGCATTGCATGGGAACAGGAGATGTCCCATGCCCACTTTCCGCTTCGAGACGGTCCAACTCGGCAAGACCAAGATAGTCGAGGAGGAGCTCTCCAGCGCCGATCTGGCCAGCCCGAGAGCGCTGGAAATGGCTCACGCCGCCCTCGTGGCCGAGGACCCCGCCGGCGCTGCCCAATCGGGCTCGAGCATCAAGGTCTACGATGAGGCAGGCTATCTGGTGGCGACCGTCAATTTTTCCGATGTAGTGCGTGATATTCCTGGACTGCGCTCCTCCAGCAGTAAGGCACCTGGCGAAGAGCCCGGTGTCATGCGTTCGGGTTGAGCAATTCGAAGAACCAAGAGTCAGCGAACCCTGCTGAGCTCGCGACTGTGTTTTCTGCGCTCCATGCTGCGGGCGTTTTGACGAGCAACTCTTAGTTCGGGAAGTGTCGGCTGCCACCAGCCCCTTGAACGTTCGTGCGCTCCTGGCGGACTGCGTGCGGGCCATGTCCTGACCAGTTCGGACAGCGTGGCCGAACGCCACCTGCCCCAGATGTAGTCGGCGTTTGCGCACGCCGCGTTTGGATAGGAGGCCGTCAAATCACGCGCCTCGACGAGTTCGCCGGACACTTCGTTAAAAACGACAATGCCATATTGTTCTGTCGCAACCGGCTTACCCACAGGCGGTAAATGTTCAGCTGGCAGTGGATAGCGACGACGCCGGCGTTCGGCATTCCGCAGTCGAGCGACCTTGTCACCTTCAGAGTTTTTGGCAGCGTCTCGTCGTCGCTTCCTTTCTTCGGGTTCGGCCTGTTGGGCAGCCTTTTCGATTCTGGGCCAACGGCGTCGTAGCTCCTCAAAAGAACGGAACGGCACTCGCCAGGCCCGCAATTCCTCGTCCCAACTTGCCCAGGGAACTGTTCGCAGTTCCTCGATAACCGTCTTCGAATACGGCGTTCGAATACGGAGGTCGTCGGACACCTCCAGGTATGGGCTTGATATTGGATCAAAGGCGAAGGCGTCGCGTCCTTTGCTGTCGCCGTGAATGGCCAGCATTGCTGCCTCTTTTGCCAGCCAACGGTCGATCCGGCCGGTGGCTGTCTTTCCGGGGACGAACCAGCTCTTGCGCTCGTCGCTCCACCTCGCTCGCGGAAAAGCCTGTCGGAACCGCTCGACGGCCATCCTGTCGAAGGGAAAGCGCGCTTCGGCACCGGGAGTTTGCGGCTCTTGTGGCATGGGACTAGCGTCCGATTTTTGACCTCATGCGGGGGGACGTTCCATGCATTGAACGCTGGCCGAGCCAGTAGGTTCACGAACTTCAAACGATCCTGCGGCACTCGAGGACAAGTGTAGCCGCACGTATGCATGCTCTGCGAAGCGCGGTGAAACCTTCCCCACATTCGGCGGTTAACTCCGAAGCCCATGCCGAGACGCGATGAAACGGGGACAGCGCCCACGCGGCCGAGAAAACCTCGTTCTCGTCCGCTGAAAGGCGCGGACGCAGAGGTGAAACATATCGTGGGCTGAGGGAAGGAGCCGGCGGAACGTCGACGCGGCCTGCCTGGCGATCCTGACGATACTCACAGCCGCTATATCGAGGCCGAGGTGGATGGGCTTGTCGTTGGCTGCCTCTATTTGCCCAACGGCAACCCAGCGCCGGGCCCAAAGTTCGACTACAAGCTTCGGTGGTTCAACCGCCTGGCCAGCTACGCGCGGCTGTTGTCGTCCCAACTGCGATCGATGCGGCGGTGCCGAGACGATGGCTAGGCGACGCCGTCTACTTTCCGGAAAGTCGGCAGGCCTACGCCAACATGCTTGAGTGCGGTTGGCTCGATGCCATCCGGCGCATCCATCCCGAGAAGGGCATCTGCACCTACTGGAACTTTTCCTTCAGGGGTGGTTTCGATAGAAGCTCAGGCCTCCGGATGGACCATCTTCTCATCAGCTTTCGAAGGCTACGTGACGCCGGCGTCGATGCTGAGTTGCGCGGTGGGAAAAGCCAAGCGATCATGCACCAGCTTGGGTCCAACTCGATTGATAACGGCGGCACGCCGACAGCAAGGATGACCTAGCTTTGGCAAAGCGGCACAGACGCAGCCGCGCAGGCGGTGCTAGCTCAGCCCTCGGATCGCTGGTCCGTTGAGCACCGCGCCATCCGGCGCGAATTGGGAGCCGTGGCACGGACAATCCCAGCACTGCTCGGTAGAATTCCAGTGCACGATACAGCCGAGATGGCTGCAGCTTGCTGAATGCGTGTGCAGCTTGCCGTCGCGGTCGCGGCACACGGCGAGCTTGCTCAGGCCGTCGTGAATAACGCCCCCTTCCCCGGACTTGAGGTCCTCGGCCGACTTGACTTGTCCGGGCAGCAGATATTCGGCAAAGTTCTTCACCGCCGTGAGGTTCTCGCTGAGATAGTTCGCAAAGGCCGCGGGCGGCGTCCTGTCGGGCGCATAGACGGCTTCCCAAGAATTCGAGCCCTTGACGACCAGGTCCCTGATCAACAGCCCGGCCAACGCTCCGTGCGTTATGCCCTGACCGGAATCTCCGGTGGCGACGAAGACGTTTTTGCTTCCGGGGCTCCTGCCGATGAAGCCGCAATAGTCAATCGTGTCGAGGACCTGACCAGACCATCTCGCCGTTTCACCGCCTAGATCGGGGACCAACGCCCTGATCCAGGCTTCGAGGGCGGCGAAGCGTGCATCGCCGTCATCCGCTTCGCCTGATTTGTGATCACGACCCCCGACTATGAGATAGTTGGTTTTGCCGGAGCCAGGATTGAGACGGACATAATAGTAAGGGTCGTCCATGTCCCAGTAGAGTGCGTCCGAAAGAAGTCGCTTGGTGATCTCGAAGGCCATCGCATAGGTGCGGTAGGGCGCCATCTTGCTGTGGATCTTGACCCAGGTGTTGATCGGGGAATTCGTAGCAAACACCGCGTTGGAGGCCATGATGGCGCCTCGCTCACATTTCAGGCGAACCTGATCGCCTTCCTCGATGTCGGTGACGGCGCTGTTGGCGAATGCCCTGCCGCCACGCTTCTCGAAATCCGCCAGGATAGCGCGAAGATATTTCAGCGGGTGGAAGGTGGCTTGATTGGGATAGCGCAAGACGGGCGCGGATTCATGGCCGTTGAGCGGAACCCCCTTGCTGCGCTCCACGATAGCGCCGACCTTGATCGCGGCGGCATACTCTTTGTCACATTGTTTGGCGGCTTCTTCATCATCCATCCACGCGGCCGGGAAAAGAAACCCATCCAGCCGCCGAAAATCGCAGTCGATCGCCAGGTTGCCGACAAGCTCTTCGATGCGGTCGACGGCGGCTTGCTGACTTTCCTGAAATCCGCGCGCCAGCTCTTCGCCGCGCATCTCCACCAGTGCCCCCAGGCCGTCGTCGCAGACGGGCGCCAAATGGGCGGTCGTGCGAGAGGTCATGCCGCCGAGCAAGGGGCCGCGATCCACGAGCACAACGTTGCGACCGGCCAGGACGAGCTCATAGGCGATCGAAACCCCTGCGATACCGGCGCCAACCACGGCCACGTCGCAGTGCTCGTCCTGTTGCAAGCGAGGAGCGGTAGGGAACTTGGTGTCAAGCATCCAAACGGATTTGGTCGCCTCGCCGCTGACGTTCATGACTCACTCTTTGACGTAAGCGCCTGGTCGGCGACCTGCCTTGGGCGCCTTTGCATCTTTCGAATGTTCCGAGATGGCAGGACCGGCTCCAGACGTCTTTTCTGTTGCTGGACTCGGGGTCGCCTCTTTCCCTGGATTCTGGCGGGCGGACCGTTGGGGGCTGTCTTCCCCTTGACCGGCTGGCCTCGTCAGGCCGATCCCGCTCGGCGGCTTCTTGTTGCCCGCCGCATCTTGCGAGAAATCATCCGACGGGTCGGCGTCTTTCATTGCCGGATATTTTGTGGCACCCGTTTCGCGACGGTTTTCATCGCCTGTCATAGCTCAGTGCTCCTGAGATGAGGATCATGAGGATCAACCCGCTGATCAGCGGCAAGTTCCCTTATGCCGACTTGCGGGTTACCTTTGACTTGGGACCTGCTTTGATGCCTTCCTTGGCAAGGCTCTTGCGCAGCACCGACGCGAGGTCGACGACGTTCTCTTTAGGCCTTGGTGCCGGTTTCGGCGGCTTCTTGCCCTTGCGCTTTGCGTCGATCATTGCAACGAGCGCATCCTCGTAGGTGTCCTCGAATTTCGATGGATCGAATTTGGTCACCTTCTTGTCGATCAGCAGGCCGGCGATCTCGAGCAGGTCCTGATCATATTTAGGACTCTTCAGATCGTCGAAGACGGTCTTTTCCGGGATCATTTCGTCATGGGTGCGCAGCTCTGTAAGCAGCATGCCTTTGCCGAAGGGTTGAATCACCACTTCCCGCCCGCGCTGGTAAAGCACCATACAGGATCTGGCCGCTACGCGCTTTTTTGCCATGGCTTCTCGCAGCACCGAAAACGCTTCGACAGCCGCGCCATCGGCAGGGATGACGTAGTAAGGTTTTTCCAAATAACGCGTGTCGATGTCGTCGAGAGCAACGAATTCCTCGACCTCCAGGGTGTGGGCGGACGTCAGCTTGAGCTTTTTGATGTCGTCGGGCGGAACTTCGATGAATTCCCCCTTTTCGACCTCGTATCCCTTCGTCTGGTCTTCTGCCTCGACGATGTCGCCGGTCTCCTCATCGACGTAGGCGCTCTTTACCGGAAGACCGTCCTTCCGGTTGAGAATCTTGAAATGGATTTTCGAGGCTTCGCTGGTCGCGCCGACCAGCTTCACGCCGCAGGAGACCGAACCAACTTTCAGGAAGCCTTTCCAAACCGCCCGCGGCGCCGCCATTGTTGTTGCCTCGTTTTTCTGGAGCTCTACCGAAATACTCAGCAGCCGGAGAGGTTCCAAACCGCCGGTATTAGACTTGGCAGCCTCGCGAGGACAATGATCAAAACAGACATGGGATAGTGTGCCGACAATGCAGCACCAGCGATCAATTCGCGGCGGACTCAGCTTAGCAGCCTTCCGCCATCAGGGATCGCACCATGGGGACCACAACTGGATCGTAGGGGACTTTTTCGGTTCTGCTGTAGTTGATGGTGACGAGCGCGGCACGGAGTCATTGCAGACGGCAATGGCACGGACATATCGGATCTGGCCATTGTTGATGCCCGAGTAACTGGCCCATCGCGGCGTGACGCGCCGATACGTCAGCTTCCAGCCGGCCTTTTCGTCCTCAACCATCCGATGCTCGATCTCGGCCCGAAAACTGGCCTGGCGAGCCTAGCGCCCCACACGGCGAGAAAGGCTTCGTTTGCGCCCTGAAAAGCCGCCCCGGTCCGAGCGCTGGGTCAAGACAAAGCCTGGGGGCACATCGAATGTGAAGCCAAACTGCCTGACCCCGAAGGCTGACACGCTTGCGCCTGGAGAAGCGTGCTGAAAAATAGGATCGATACTAAACTCAGCAGAAAGCGATCATCGGCGTGATTAGCGCCGCCTTATATAGCGTCCAGACGGAACAAGGTCGCTGACAAGAAAAAAGTTTGCGCCTGAGGCTGTTGAAGATGGCGCGAGGGGTCACCGGGAAGGAAGTCGCCTATCCAGTGGGACGGGACAAGGCGGTGAATTAGGTCAGCTCGATTAAATGCCTGATGACGTCATCGGTTTTGACGGGCTTCACAAGACGCTGAACGCCAGAAAATTCGCTTGGGACAATGGTCCGGTCATATCCGGTGACGAATATGAACGGGATACCGTGCGCCTTCAATTCGACCGCGACGGCGAAGGTCGCGGCACCACCCAGCTTTATGTCAACCGTGGCGCATTCGACGTCCTCGCTGGCGATTTTCCTCGAAGCATCTTGAGGATTGGCCACCGGACCAATTATCCTGCCGCCAGCTTCCCTGATCGCCTCTTCGAGTTCGGCTGCGATCAGATACTCGTCCTCGACGACAAGGACCCTGCGTCCCTGCAGGGGCGCTGCCGGCTTGAATTGGCCTGAATTAATGGAAACGACAGAACATAACATCGACGCCCCCTTTTGGGTTGTCGGGTCACGAAGATAGCCTATACCTGTTGGGGGGATTTGCGAGTCATTTGGTGAGAACCGAATAGCCCGGCTGCTCAGCAGCATGACCGAGCGACAGGACCGGTGCCGGGCTATCCAGTAAAGCCCGTTGCAGGGGTTGGTTGGCAACGGGATTTTCGACATGGTACGCGTGATAGGCGGCGCAGTTCCCGACAATTTTAGACTTGGGGGCTGTCAACCTACGTCCATTTGAGGGGCGCCCGTTCCCTGTGCACTGCGCCTTGTCTGGACAAAGTCGCATATGAGGAGGGGGCGAGCCGCGCTCGCATGGAAAACCGGAACTGGGCCGTAGGCAACGCGTTGATCGGCAGTTGCGTGGGGTCGAGTGATGAGTGACCTTTGAGAGTTATCTGGGAAGAGGTGGCGAACTCCTCCCTGCGCTGACCAATCGGAAAAGAAGCCAAGCCGATGCCCTATCGGGCGATGCTCCACACTTCCCAAATGACCTGGAGCCAGTGATCCGGTCGCCTATAGTGCGGGTAATCCAATAAGTGCCGCTGTCGTGTTCGGTCAATCATTTCGACACCAAGCAGCTCGTTTTCCCTGATCCTAAAGGCGGTCGTTTTCAGCCACGCCGTCGAGTTACCGCTGTCTGATTACCGGTGGCCATAGATTCGAGCACAACCGTTCCCCGACCTCGGAGTGGGCGTGCAGGAATTGTGGCGGGCGGGCGCAGGGGGCGGCCGAGGCTGATTCCAAATCACGAAATATTTCCGTCGGAACAGAGCGCGAGGGCCACAGTTGAGTATGGTTAGGAAAAACTTACCAACAAGGCAGGAGAAGAACATGGCCAATCAAGGCGGAAATCGCGAACAGCATGTGAAGGCAGGACAGCAGAGCCGGAAAAACACCGGGGATGAGGATCGGCGCCGCGGCAGCGGCGGCGAGCAGCAGCGCGACGACGACAGGCGGGGTCAGCAGCAGGCCGATGACAAGCAACGCGGTGGCCAACAGCGCGGCGGCAGCGGCAACTTTGCTGACGACCGCGAGAAGGCTTCGGAAGCCGGTCGCAAAGGTGGTCAGTCTTGAGAGAGGAAGCGGCGCTCCCAGGCGCCGCTTCTTCTTAGCCATTCAGAAGGAGAAAACGCAATGCCGACGAAATCGGAAAACGGTTTGGAAACCCTGTTTGTGGATGGTCTGAAGGACCTCTATTACGCGGAAAAGAAGATCCTGAAGACATTGCCGAAGCTGGCGAAGGCCGCACAATCCGAACAGGTAGGCGCTGCATTCGAGAAACATCGGATGGAAACAGAACGCCAGGTAGAACGGCTCGAACAGGTTTTCGAGCAACTCGGCAAACCTGCCAGAGGCAAGACGTGTCGGGCCATCGACGGCATTCTGGAAGAAGGCTCGGAGATTCTCGAGGAGTATAAGGGGGCGCCCGCCCTCGATGCCGGCCTTGTAGGTGCCGCACAGTCGGTTGAGCATTATGAGATTGCCCGCTACGGGACGCTCATCGCCTGGGCGGAACAACTCGGCATGAAGGATGCCCTCCCGCTGTTGCGCGAAACCCTCAAAGAAGAGACGGCGACCGACGAAGCGCTCAGCGCTTTGGGCGAGAGCGATGCCAACGAGCGCGCCCTGCAAGCGGCCTGACCACCCTCGACAGCGGCTCCGGCGCTTGTCCGGAGCCGCATGGTGCTACGATGAACATACCGATGCCACCCAACCTCCCGATTGAACAACCAGCTAGTGTGATGTTACCGGCAGCATCGGCGGCCGAAGCCGTCTCGGAACGTCAACGATGCATAATGATCCTGCAGGAACGAGCGCGCGCCTTTGAACGACTAAAACTGTTCAATGTTTCACGCGCTCTGTCGTCAGTTGCTGAAGAGATAGCAACCGCTGACATCAGGAGGAAAATCTCATGACCGACGACAAGAGCAAACGTGACTATCACGACCGCGACCGCGTGTCGGGGGATGAAGAATACGAGGTAGGCTACCTCGCCAGCAGGTTCGGTCTAACGATCCCGGAGGTTCGCGAGCTTATCAGGAAGCACGGGAATGACCGCGGGACGCTGGAGCGCGCAGCCGAACAGCTCGGCAACAGGTAGATGGCCATCGACTTTGCAAAATGACCAAGCTTTCCGATCTAGGGCCGCCGATTACCGGCGCGCGACACGGCAGTCAGCCGGCTAGCGAAGGCGACCATTTTGTGTGCGGTCAAGCGGTCGGCTGGCGCGACCTGCGGCAAGTCATTTGGCATGAGCAGCCCAAACACCAGCGGTTGGATGTCGACTCCTAAGTGCCAGTCGGGTGTCAAGCCTAGGTCTTCTTCACAGGCTTCGGCTCAGTGGCTTGTTTTGCTTCGCGCAAATCCTTCAACCTTCTGGTCCTTTCAGCGCGCGCCGCTGCCTCCATCTTGATAATTTCACGCGCAGCCCTACTCGTTCGGTCTATTCGTTGGTCTAGTTCTGAATGGGTCTTTGCTGTCATCGTCATCCCAGGCGGCCACGGCCGCATCATATTGCACAAACGAAGCCCGCACCGGGAGGGACCGGTGCGGGCTCCATTTCGGGCTAGCTGCCCGAGGCGGCGCCACGGAGTTGTGATCTGGAATGCGCCGCCAACATGAAAACCGCGAGGCGGCCGCATTGTTCCGGCATGAAAAAGCCCGCGCTACGGAGGAACCGATAACGCGGGCCGGCTGATGTTTTTGCCCCACCAGCCTACGCCGAACTCCAAGCAGCCTCATCCGACGCAAGGGCCTAACTATTCGAACCCGCTAATGTTCCGAGCGCCCAGCCCGGAATCTTCCGGAACAGGGTCTCAGCCCGGGGATCACCGGAAATATCCTGATGTGGGGTGCCATGATAGCGCGGTGCTTTTTATTGCCCTATTGATCATTCTCACGTTCGGACCGCCTGCCGCGGGATCGTAGGAGCATGAGGGCCGCATGCGCGCGGCGTGAACAGCATATGGCTTTCGTGGCCGCCTGCGTTATCTAATCGATTGGAAATCCGCAGTGGCGTCGTGCGCTTAGCCCAATATGCCGGCCCTCTTTTCGTTATAGGGCTGCTTGAGTTCGCCCACCATTTTAGCAAGTTCTGAGAACGGCGGAATCTCGGTTTCCGACTGAGCCAAGTTAGCCAACTGAAGCAGTCTCAGCGGAAAACACACAGCATCGCGATTTGACGGGGACATATCCTCGTAAAGCCGTGCGTCGTCCAACAGCGAATCCTCGGCATGTTGTAGGGCGCTGTCAATTTCGTCGATCGAAAGAACTCCCTTGTGAACCAGGAGATTGTTGATTGACGCAACGGACATGAGAAGGCCTTCAAGTTGCAAGTTGGCGACGTTCATCAGGTTTTCCTCCCAGATCGCCGAAAAGGATTACAGCAGACCCTGTAGGGAGAAAACTGGGTTCAGGGAGAGATGTTCCCGGGAACGCGAATTAATCTCGGCTGGCATTGCCTTGGTCGGAACGGAGCAACATGCCAGCCTCCTTTGCCGCAGCTTCGAAGGCTTTGCGTATGACCTGCGGGTCGATTGGATCGCCCTCCAGAGCTGACAGGCAAAGGATCATTGCCTTGTGCCATCCGGGGCCCCGCTTCGACCACTTGACGAGTTGCTCGGCCGCTTCCTGGACGTGGTTAACTTCATAACGCCTGTCCGGCCGGCCCGCTTGCACATAGACCGGAGAATAGAAGCGCCGCCTTGCCAGCGTGTGATTGAGCCTGCCGGCCTTGCCGGGGAGCAGCGCGCTCATACCTGAGAATGGACGCCGCGAATTTCTTGCGCGACCGCCTTCAACGCCCTGGCTACCGGGAACATTTTCTTTCGCTCAAAATGTAAGGCCTGCATGTCGGCTATGTCGGCGCAGCGCTTGCGTTCCAAGCCGGCTTCTACCGCGGCTGGCTGAATTTGTGTCGCTTCCATGGTGACACTCTTCCTTCTAGAAACCCTCGGAAAACAAAACTCGGCAAGCGCGCAAAAGTTGCCGGAAATCGCGATCCTGATCGGGTGGGAACTGGTGCCCTAAACCAACGTTTGTTGCGCAGCATCATCCAAGGTTTGTGTCATGGAAAAGACGTTCAATCGAATGGCGGAAGTAGTTGCTCACGCCACAGGCAGGCCGTGGGCCTTCGCGCTTTGCTTGGGATCGGTTTTGACCTGGGCGGCCACAGGCCCAGTGTTTCAATACTCGGAGACCTGGCAACTGGCCATCAACACCGGAACCACCATCGTTACCTTTCTGATGGTCTTCTTGATTCAGAACACACAGAACCGCGATGGCGCCGCCATCCAGGCAAAGCTCGATGAGTTGATCCGGTCCGGCCAAGGCAAGAACGACTTTATCGGCATCGAGCATCTGACGGAGGAGGAGGTCGAAAAGTTCCGGACAGCGTGTGCCCAGGCCAAGCAAAGGAAACTGTCAGGAGATTTGTAGACTACGCGATTGCGAAGAAGCCGACGCGCGTCCTTCTCCGCGGTATCCCTGTGGCCGTGCAATCGCACCAGGCATGCGCTGGAACTTCATCTCTGGATGCACATTGAGCTGCAGGCGTGCGCATCAGCTAGGAGGCGCCCGCGTGGCCATATACACTAGATAAGCGGGGTTCATCCATGCAACTGGTTCGGACTGATGTCGGCGAGGCCATCGGGCACAATGGGCAGCCGGTCCTGCGCGTTTCGTTCTGTGGTGAGGGCGGCGAGCGAGTTAGCCTCGAACGCGGAGCCTCTTGCGGGCGATGCCGAGCTCCGCGCAATCGGTCGGGCCAAAGCGTTGCTAGTGCAGATCGCCACGTTTGATCGCGGCAGCATTGGCTTGGCGTGCCAATTCAGCGTCGGAAACGTTTATCTCGCTGACAGGCACAGATAACTGACTCAGGAGTCGTTTTGAGAGCCTTCTTTCGCAACAACGGGTTGACCATCGCTCTGGTCGCGATGTTCCTGTTTAGTGTGCTGGGCATGGTCTGGTCTGGCCAGGCTGCCAACAATGAGGAGCTGCGGGAGCACGGGGCGCCAGCTATCGGGCTGGTGGCATACCTGGAGAGCGGTGAGTTTCTCTCGGCCCTGTTCGAAAACTGGGAAAGCGAATTCCTGCAGATGTCGGCCTATGTGATGCTGACTGCGATGCTTTTTCAGCGCGGCTCAGCAGAATCCCGTAATCCCGTGGATCCGCATAGACCAAAGGACGAACTCGGCCTCGCGACCCGGAGGCGAAGGCCGATTTGGTCGTGGCTCTATTCCTACTCGCTGGGCATTGCTCTGGCCGTTCTGTTTATCGTCTCCTTTGCCCTCCACTGGTGGGGAAGCTTGGCGGCCGCAAACGAAGCAGCGCTCCGCCATGGGGAACAGCCTCAATCTCTGGCAGCCTATCTTCTCAACGCTCGGCTGTGGTTCGAATCCTTCCAGAACTGGCAGTCGGAATTCCTGTCTACGGCGGTCCTGGTTTTGCTTTCCATCTTCCTCCGACACAAGGGCTCCCCGGAATCGAAGCCGGTGAATGCGGCAAATTCCGACAAGGGTGAGTAGAAAGCGGGGCGATACTAACTGGTTCCCGAACAACCCGAGGCGGGGAGCGGGTGGAAA
>NZ_RZOI01000580.1:0-3960 GCF_004022645.1 Mesorhizobium sp. M4A.F.Ca.ET.020.02.1.1
ATCCTGACCTATGCCGGTGTCGCCGTCGGCCGCTTTCCGGGCCTGCGCCTCGACCGCGCCGGCATCGCGCTGCTCGGTGGCGCGGCCATGATCGCCGTCGGCGCGATCAGCATGGAGGACGCCTACCGCGCCATAAATTTCGACACCATCACGCTGCTGCTCGGCATGATGATCGTGGTCGCGCATCTGAAGGTCTCGGGTGCCTTTCGCGCGCTCGGCGGCTTCGCCATCGAGCATGCGCACGCGCCGTTCATGCTCCTGGTCATGGTGACGCTGCTGACCGGCGTCCTCTCGGCCTTCCTGGTCAATGACGCAATCTGCCTGGTGATGGCGCCGATCGTCGTCCACGTCACGCGCGTCATCAACCGCAACCCGGTTCCCTATCTGATTGCCACCTGCACCGCCTCCAATTGCGGCAGTGTCGCCACCATCACCGGCAACCCACAGAACATGGTGATCGGCGCGCTGTCCGGCATTTCCTATCCGGCCTTTTCGGCCGCGCTCGCGCCGGTGGCGCTGTTCGGTCTTCTCGCCGTTATCGTCATCTTGCGCATCGTCTACCGCGCCGAATTCTCCCGCACCGTGGAGCTCAGTCCCGAAGTCTATCGCGGCCGCATGCTGCCGGGACAGGTACTGAAGGCGGTAGTCGTCTGCGTCGTGCTGGCGGTCGCGTTCTTCGCCGGCGTTGCCGTTGCCAAGGCGGCGCTGATTGCCGGCGCCTTCCTGCTCGTCACCCGCGCGATCAAGCCGCATCGCATCTATCGCGAGATCGACGGCCCGTTGCTGTTCATGTTCGCCGGCCTGTTCGTGGTGGTGGCCGGCGCCGAAAAGACGCTGCTGACGCCCGATATGATCGCCTGGGCGAAAAACATCGGGCTCGACGATGTCTGGCGGCTCTCCGGCTTCACCGCCGTGCTCTCCAACGTCATGAGCAACGTGCCGGCGGTGCTGGCGCTGAGGCCCTTCATTCCCGGCCTCGAGAACCCCGAGCGCGCCTGGCTGGTGGTCGCGATGAGCTCCACGCTCGCCGGCAATTTCACGCTGCTCGGTTCCGTTGCCAACCTGATCGTTGCCGAACAGGCGAAGGCGGCGGGCAAGGAGCTTTCCTTCTCCGCCTTCTTCGAGGTCGGCCTGCCGCTGACCCTGGTCACGCTTTTCGCCGGCACGGCCTGGCTGGCTTTCACCTCCTGATCTCCAAGTTTTCAGCCCGCGACAAAATTTGTCGCGGGCTTTGTCGAATCGATTGCGCAAACGTTTCGATGGCTCTATGGTTTCTAAGAAATCCGCCGAAGAGCGGTTGGGAAACGCATACAAGGGAGGAGCGCTTGCGGGCACTCCATACGCATGCCGACAATGGCTGAGGTCGCGCGCCGCGCCGGCGTCTCGGTTTCGACAGTCTCACACGTCGTCAACGGCACCCGCTTCGTCTCGCCCGAGAAGGCCAGGCTGATCAACGATGCCATTGCCACGATGGGTTACCAGCCCAACGAGTTGGCACGCGCGCTGAAGGCGTCCACCACCAATAGCGTCGGGCTCGCCATCTCGGCGATCTCCAATCCCTATTTCACCGACATCATCTGCGCGGTCGAGGCCGAATGTGCGCGGCTCGGCCTGATGGTGTTTCTGTCCGACACGCAGGAAGACCCGGACCGCGAGCTTCAGGTGGTGCGCGCCTTCCACCAGCGCCGCGTCGACGGCGTGATCCTGGCGCCGTCGGGCTCGCCGGAGCGCGCGATCGACTATCTTACCGAGAAGAAGCTGCCCTGCGTGCTGATCGACCGGTTCGCTGACGACCGCTTCGACCAGATCGGTGTCGAGAACGACACGGCGATGCATGCCCTCATCGACCATGTCGCTTCCTTCGGCCACAAGCGCATCGGCTACATTGCCGGCCAGCCGGGGCTGGCCACCACGCGTGAGCGCATCGAGGCGTTCCGCGCCTCGCTCGCCGGCAATGGACTTGAGTGCCTGCCGCACTATGTCTCGCCGGAGAATGTCGACACGGCGAGCGCCACGGCATCGACGCATGCGATCCTGTCGCTGGCCACGCCGCCCACCGCATTGGTCACCGGCAACAACATGACGACGATCGGGGCAGTCCGCGCCATCCGCGAGAAGGGTCTTTCGATCCCCGGCGATCTGTCGCTGGCGGGCTTCGACGATTTCGAATGGGCCGACTGCTTCGAGCCGCGTCTGACGCTGGTCGAGCAGCCCTGCACCGAGATCGGCCGCCAGGCGGCGGCGCTGCTCAGCGAGCGCATCGCCTCCAGCCACGCAGCGCCGCGTGCCGTGCGGCTGCAGGCAAGGCTGCAGGCACGCCAGTCCTGCGCGAGGCCAACCCACATGAGGCCGGCATGAGCGCGCCGCTGCTTTCGGTCACAGGTGCGGTGAAACGCTTCGGCGGCGTGCAGGCGCTGCGCGGCGTCGACTTCGATCTCAAGCCGGGCGAGATCCACGCGCTGCTCGGCGAGAACGGCGCCGGCAAATCGACGCTGATGAATCTTCTGTCGGGCGTCTACTCGCCGGACGAGGGCGAAATCCAGATCGACGGCAAGCCGGTCACCTTCAACAACCCGCGCGAGGCGCAGGCCGCCGGCATCGCCACCATCTTCCAGGAACTCGACCTCGTGCCCTCGCTCGATGTCGCGGCGAACCTCTTCCTCGGGCGCGAATTGATGCGACCGGGCGGCCTGCTCGACGTGCCGGCGATGCGCCGCGAGGCGAAGCGGCGGCTGGAAGCGATCGAACTCGCCATCGACCCCGCGCGCCTTGTCGCCGACCTCTCTATCGGCCAGCGCCAGGTGGTGGCGATCGTCAAGGCGCTGTCCTATGCGTCCCGCGTGCTGATCATGGACGAGCCGACGGCGGCACTCACCGTCGGAGAGGTCGAGCGTCTGTTCGACATCATGAGGAAGCTCGCCGCGACCGGCGTCGGCATCGTCTACATCTCGCACCGTCTGGAGGAAGTCCCTGATATCGCCGACCGCGTGACGGTGATGCGCGACGGCCGCGTCGCCGGCGTCACCGAGCCGCACGCGCCGCAGGCCGAGTTGGTGCGGCTCCTGGTCGGGCGCTCGCTGGATGAACTCTACCCCGCACGCGCCAGAAGCGCCGGCAAGACGTTGCTCCGCCTCAAGGATGCCAGCTTCAGGCTCGCCCGGGAAAGCGCCGGCTGGCAGCCGCCGAGCGGCATTTCGCTCGAGGTCAGGGAGGGCGAGATCGTCGGCCTGGCCGGCATCATGGGAGCAGGGCGCACCGAACTGCTTTCCGCGCTCTACGGCACCGGTCTCGCCGGCCGCTGGCAGGGCGAGGTCGCAGTCGACGGCAGGCCCGTGAAACTCGACTCCATCGACGCGGCGCGCAAGGCCGGCATCGCCTTCGTCACCGACGACCGGCGCGGCAGCGGCCTGATGCTGAGAATGGCTGTCGGCCTCAACCTGGTCATGTCCGTGATCCGCCGCATCTCGCCGGCCGGCCTGATGTCGCCGCGCCGCCAGGCGGAAGCGGTGAGACAGTCCTTCGGCCAGTTCGACATCCGTCCGAAGAACCCGGACATATCCGTCGGCGCGCTGTCCGGCGGCAACCAGCAGAAGGTGGTGCTGGCCAAGGAAATTCTCGGCAACCCGCGGCTCTTGCTCCTCGACGAGCCGACCCGCGGCGTCGATGTCGGCGCCAAGGGCGAAATCTATGCGCGGCTGAGAGCGCTCGCGGCGCAGGGGCTCGGCATATTGGTCGCCTCCAGCGAGATGCCGGAGCTGATTGGACTTTGCGACCGCATCGTGGTGCTGCGCCAGGGGCGCAACGTGGCGGAATTCATTGGCGGCGTCGACGAGCACACCGTGCTTGCCGCGGCAAACGGCAGGGAGGCCTGATGTCGGACCAGAAGATTTCGGTGGCGGCGAGCCCGGCAGCTTCAAGCCCTTCGGTACCCGCTGCTCCTGCGGCGAGGCGCGTCGATCC
>NZ_RZOI01000581.1:0-3957 GCF_004022645.1 Mesorhizobium sp. M4A.F.Ca.ET.020.02.1.1
GCATCAGGAAGCGGTCCAGCTGTGCCTCGGGCAGGGGATAGGTGCCTTCCTGCTCAAGCGGGTTCTGCGTCGCCAGCACGTGGAAGGGCGAGGGAAGGTCGTGACGCACGCCAGCGATGGTGACGTGGTATTCCTGCATTGCCTGCAGCAGCGCCGACTGGGTCCGCGGCGAGGCGCGGTTGATCTCGTCGGCCATCAGCAGCTGGGCGAAGATCGGGCCGGAGATGAAGCGGAAGGAGCGCTTGCCGAACTCGTCCTGCTCCATCACCTCGGAGCCGAGGATGTCGGAAGGCATCAGGTCGGGGGTGAACTGGACGCGGCGGGAATCGAGGCCGAGCACGACGCCCAAGGTCTCGACCAGCTTGGTCTTGGCGAGGCCAGGCACGCCGACCAGCAGCGCATGACCGCCAGCGAGCAGCGCCACCAGCGTGCGCTCGACGACCGCATCCTGGCCGAAGATGACGCGGCCGACGCCGTTGCGGACTTTCGAGATGTCCGCCAGCGCCTTCTCGGCCTCGGCGATCATGTCCTTTTCGCTGATCGGGCTTTCCTTGATCATCACGCTCATGCCGTTTCGATCCTTGTGCTGGAAATACCGGCTTGCACTGTCTGTGCCGCAGAATGCCGCGATTCGGCCTCGCCTGGCGCCTGCATTTGAACTTAAATCACAGAGTTAGGCTGACAAGCGGAACAACAGTGACTATTTCGTGACCATGACGGAGCTCACAGAACATCGTGAACAGAGCCTCACCAGCGCCACCGAGGCGCGCGGGTTGGAGGCGCTGATCTCGCGCTCGACCCGCGCCGGCAAGGGGCCGGCGCCGGTGGAGCGCTGGAATCCGGACTTCTGCGGCGACCTCGACATGGAGATCAGGGCCGACGGCACCTGGTTCTATCTGGGCACGCCGATCGGGCGCATGCCGCTGGTGCAGCTTTTCTCCACCGTGCTGCGCAAGGACGCGGACGGTAAGACCTATCTGGTGACCCCGGTGGAGAGGGTGGGGATACGCGTCGTCGACGCCCCCTTCGTCGCCGTCGAGATGGATGTGTCCGGCGCCGGCGACGACCAGGTCATCACCTTCCGCACCAATGTCGGCGATGTCGTCGAGGCCGGGCCGGGCCACGCCCTGCGCTTCGTCGACGAGGAGGCGACCGGCGGCCTGAAACCCTATGTGCTGGTGCGCGGCCGGCTGGAGGCGCTGGTGGCGCGGCCGGTGATGTACGAACTGGTCGAGCATGGCGAGGAGATCGACATCGACGGCAGGACGATGTTTGCCGTGCGCTCCAGGGGCGAGGTCTATCCGATCATGCCCGCCGAGAAGCTGAAACGGCTCAGCGCGTGATGGACCAGGTGACGCCGCCGCCGTTCTCGACCTTGGATTTTCGCCAGCGCGTCGCCGCTCAGGCAGACGCACATGCCGGCGACGACTATGGCGATCATCGCTTCAATCCAGGCCATCCTAGGCTGAAGCACGCAAAGCCACTGCGCGATGCCGCCGTGCTGATCCCGGTCGTCGATCACGGCGCCGAGGCGACGATGCTTCTGACCAAGCGGGCGGAGAAGCTGCGCAGCCATTCCGGCCAGGTGGCCTTTCCAGGCGGAACGATCGATCCAACCGATCCCAATCCGGAAGCGGCCGCATTGCGCGAGACGTTCGAGGAGATCGGCCTCGAGCGCGATCATGTCGAGATCATCGGCCGCATGCCTGACTATGTTTCCGGCAGCGGCTACCGCATCGCGCCGGTGTTGGCGGTGGTTCGGCCAGGCTTCTCCTTGACGCTCAATGCCGACGAGGTCGACGCCGCTTTCGAAGTGCCGCTGCGATTCCTGATGGACCCGGCCAACCACGCCAGGGACAGCCGCATGTGGGACGACCTCGAATGGTTCTTCTATGACATGCCCTATGGCGGCCAGCGCATCTGGGGCGTCACCGCCGGCATCATCCGCACCCTCTATGAAAGGCTCTATGCTTGAGTGCTCCGGTATCGCTCGCGGGCAGGGCCGACTGGCTCAATGAAAAGCACCTGCAACGTCTGCTGGCCGCCCTGGCGGAAGGCGGTGAGCAGGCGCGCGTCGCCGGCGGCGCCGTTCGCAACACGCTGCTTGGCCAGCCGGTCGCCGACATCGATATCGCCGCGACAACGCTGCCCGAGGAGACCATCCGCCGGGCCGAGGCGGCCGGCTTCAAGACGGTACCGACCGGCATCGAGCATGGCACCGTCACGGCGATCGCCGGCGGCAAGGCCTATGAGGTCACCACGCTACGCGCCGATATCGAGACCGATGGGCGGCGGGCCAAGGTGTCGTTCGGGCGCGACTGGAAGCTCGACGCCGAGCGGCGCGATTTCACCATCAACGCGCTTTATGCCGAAGCTGACGGAAACGTCGTCGACCTGGTCGGCGGCATCGCCGACATCGCGGCGCGCCGGCTGCGCTTCATTGGTGATGCGGAAGCGCGCATCCGTGAGGATTACCTGCGCATCCTGCGCTTTTTCCGATTCTTTGCCTGGTATGGCGACGGTCGACCCGACGCCGAAGGGTTGAAGGCCTGCGCGCGGCTGAAGGACGGGCTCGGCCAGCTCTCGGCGGAGCGCATCTGGTCTGAACTGAAGAAGCTCCTGTCGGCGCCGGACCCGTCACGCGCTCTTTTATGGATGCGTCAGGCCGGCGTGCTTACCAGCGTTCTGCCGGAAAGCGAGAAATGGGGCATCGACGCCATCCATGGGCTGATCCGGACCGAGAGGGACCTGGGCTGGACAGCCGACCCGCTGCTTAGGCTGGAAGCCATGGTGCCGCCTGATGCGGCGCGGCTGAAGACGCTTGCCGGAAGACTGAAGTTTTCCGCAGCCGAGGCGGAGCGGCTGCGGCATTGGGCGCTGACGGCGGCGATCGAGCCCAAGACGAGCGAAGGCGAACTGGCGAAGAAACTTTATCTCGGCGACCGAAACGGCATTGGCGACCGGCTGCGGCTTTCGCTGGCTTCGGCGCGGGCGCGGGCTGCCGAGGACAACCAGGCACTGATCGACGCCGGTGGTTTCTCGCGCCTGCTTGCCCTCGGGTCGAAATGGCAAAAGCCGGTATTCCCGATCAAGGGCGCCGATCTCACCGAACTCGGCGCGTCGCCCGGCCCGAAGCTCGGCGCGATCCTGAAAAATCTCGAGAAGGAATGGATCGGGTCCGGTTTTACCCTCGACCGCGGCGCGCTCATCAAGCGCGCCGCAAAGGCACTCGAAGCTTAGGTGCGGCTCACTTGATGGAAGCGGGAGCCAGCGCGCGTGAAAGGCTGGCTTCGCCCTTGCCATAGACCGAGGCATTGTAGTTGACCAGCGTGTCGGTACGGGCTGTGTTGAGCAACTGGTTGGTGATCTGTGTCGGCGTTGCCGTGGTGAATTTGCTGCCGACGATCGCGGCATAGCCGGAAATGATCGGCGCCGCGAAGGAGGTGCCGTAAAGGCCGGTCTTGCTGCCAGTGACACCCACGACAAGGAAATGGCTCTGCACCAGCGGGTTGGAGCCGGCGTAGTTGGAATACGAGGCAAGCTGGGCCTTGCTGGTCGTCGTGCCGTTGGTGGAGAGCGCGCCGACGAAGATCGCCGAGGCTTTGCCGACCAGCGCGAGGTCGAGGTAGTCCTGCTGACCATTCTTGATACCGCCGACGGCGACGGCATCGTTGCCGGCTGCCTTCGAGACGACGGCCGACCCCTTGGTGGCATAGGAGATGATCGAGGCTTCTTCCGGTGCCCAGCCGATCTGACTGACGCTGTAGCCCGCCTTGGCGTACATGCCGTAGCTCAGATTGAGCACGTTGAGACCGGGCGCCAGCGAGACGGCTGTCCCCGTCGAGAAGTCCTTCGACCTGATGGTTGCCAGCGGCGCGACCATGCTGGCCTCCTGGCGGGTCCATTCGCCGTGTCGCTGGGTTTGCACTCCGAGGCCGGAATTGCCGGAGAAGCGCG
>NZ_RZOI01000582.1:0-3939 GCF_004022645.1 Mesorhizobium sp. M4A.F.Ca.ET.020.02.1.1
AGGCGCGCCGGTCGGTCTCGGCCTCGGCATCGCGCGACGGCCCCGACGGATCGGTGACGAAATGCGCAACGGCGATATCGGGGTCGTTTTTGTCGCGCTTGCGCCTGACGGCGAAGATCGCGCTGTTGTTCGAGGCGATCTCGGTCTCGACGAACATCTTCGAGAAGGCCGGATGGGCATTGTCGGAAGCTTCGTTGCCCAGCACCAGCTCGGCGAACGACGTCACCTCGATGTGCCGGTCGGTGGCGCCGTCATTGTAGAGCGTGACGCGGCGGCCCTCGCCATTGCCTTCCGAGATGACGATGCATTCGACCTCCGAGCGCAGCGACCCGACCGATTTGATGAAGCTCGCCTTGTCGTCGGAGAACAGGGTCTGGACGCGCTCATGGTCGGTGCGCCGCGGCTCTGAGGTCGCCGACCACCAGTCGCCGGTGCCGGCATCGCGCAGGAAGATGTAAGAGCCGAGCCGGTCCTCGCTCGGGTCCGGCTGCCAGCGGGTGACGGCAAGGTCGCCGAAACGGCTGTAGCCGGAACCGGTGGCGGTGACCATGACCGAATAGCGGCCATTGGACATGACGTTGGTCGCACGCAGCGCCTTGGCCGGGTCGAGGATGATGCGCGTGTCCGGGCTCTCTGTCTCGGTCTCGTCCTTGGAGCGCTCGTCGGCTTCGGTCC
Organism: Mesorhizobium sp. M4A.F.Ca.ET.020.02.1.1; assembly: GCF_004022645.1. Classification (NCBI taxonomy): domain Bacteria; kingdom Pseudomonadati; phylum Pseudomonadota; class Alphaproteobacteria; order Hyphomicrobiales; family Phyllobacteriaceae; genus Mesorhizobium; species Mesorhizobium sp. M4A.F.Ca.ET.020.02.1.1. The sequence goes on from NZ_RZOI01000582.1 coordinate 676, forward strand.
TGACGGTGGCGGTCGGGATGTCGCGCGGCGCCCTCTCCTGCAGCAGGAGCTCGGCCGACTCGATCACCGGGTCGCTGTGGAAACGGTCGCGCAGGCGGCCTTCGAAGATGGCGTCGGCGACGGCTGCGATCGACATGCCGGAATGGTGCGCCATGTAGTTCAGCACTACGGCGTGGTCGGTGCCCTCGGGCACGCGCTGCGGGGTGAAATCGACGGCATCGTAGAAACCGTGCCGGCCAAGCGCGCCGATCGCCTTCAGCCGGGCCAGATTGTGCACCGCCTCCCGCGGATTGAACTGCGCCGCCAGGATCGTGGCGTAGGGCGCAATCACGGTGTTCTGGCCGAGACCGCGCTTGAGGCCGAGGCCGGGTACGCCGAAATTGGTGTACTGGTAGGTCAGCTCGCGGTCGCGGGCATTATAGGCCGCTTCCGAAATACCCCAGGGCACATTCTTGGAGCGCGCGTACTGGATCTGGCGCCTGATGATCAGCTTGCTGGTCTGGTTGAGGATCGAGCCATGCGGCTCCTTCATCACCAGCGGCGGCATCAGGTATTCGAACATCGAGCCCGACCAGGACATCAGCGCGCCCCGGAAGCCGATCTCGACGATCGGCCGGCCAAGCCGGAACCAGTGCTCGGTCGGCAGGTCGCCCTTGGCGATGGCGAACAGGCTGGTGAGCCGCGCCTCCGAGGCGAGCAGGTCGTAACAACTCTCGTCGAGCTGGTGCTCCTCGACCCGGTAGCCGATCGACAGAAGCTTGCGCTCCTGCCGCATCAGGAAGGAGAAATCCATCTCGAAGGCGTAGCGGCGGGCACGCTCGCGCAGGGCCAGAAGCTTGGCGCGCAAGGCCTCGACCGCGTTCTCGTCGTTGTGCGAGTCGTGCACATGCGCCTCGCAGGTGGCTTCGAGCCGCGCCGCCCAGTCGGCGATGACGTCGCTCTTCGGCGAGGCCGCCTCGGTGTGGATGGCGGCGGCGAGCTTGCGTATCTCTCCGGCCAGCACCGCCAGGTTGATGGTGCGGATCGACGCCATCTCGGGCTGTGCCTTGATGGTCATGACGGCGCGGCGCATGCCGTCGAGACGGTCGGCAAGTCGCTGGCGCAGCGGCCTCAGCTGCCGGCGGTCGTCCGGCAATTCCTCAAGGCTCTCGTCGAGGATGGTCACCGTATCGAGGATGCCCTCGAAATCGCCCTGCAGATGCACGGAAGGCGCTTCCGCCCATTCGGCGCAAGCCGCGGCGACCGCCACCAGATGGCCGGCGAGATTGCCGCTGTCGACGGCCGAGATGTAGAGCGGATAGAGCGGCTTCAGCGTCGTCGTGTCGTACCAGTTGTAGAGATGGCCGCGGTCGCGCGGCATGCTCTCGATGGTCGTCATCGTCGCGTCAATGCGCGTGATGGCGTCAGACAGGCTGATCCAGCCGAAGTCGCGCGCCGACACCACCGACAGCAGGTAGACGCCGATATTGGTCGGCGAAGTGCGCGGCGCCACCACCGGCGCCGGGCTTTCCTGGAAATTGTCGGGCGGCAGATGGTGATGCTCGGCCGTCACGAAAGTCTCGAAATAGTGCCAGGTGCGCCGCGCGATGGTGCGCAGCGTATGGATGTCGGCGGCCGAGATGCGCAGCCGGTCCTCGGTCTCGGCCGAGCGGCTGATCCAGCAGGCGACAGCCGGCGAGCCAATCCAGAAGATGGCGAAGAAGAAGGCGACGAAGGCGCCGGTGGAATCGGCCAGCACCGGGATGGCAAGGCCGACGACGCCGATGATCACCGCGCCATACATCATGCCGTAATAGGCGCCGAGGTCACTGCCGCCGCTCTTGTGCGCCTGCGAGGCGGTGCGCCATTCAAGCAGGTTCTGCCGGCTGACGAACAAGCGATAGAGGGTGCGGATGATGGCATCGCCCATCATCCAGGCGAGATGCGCCATCAGCAGCACCTTGAGCGCGACCAGGGCGGTGCCGAAGATGGTGTCGCGCGCCAGCGCCGAAAAATGGCCGCGCGGGGTCTGGTCGCCGCTCTTGGGCAGGATGCCATTGACGATGTCAAAGGTGGGCGCCATGAACAAAGTGAGGATCAGCAGCGCCTGCCATTGCGCGGCTTGCGTGAAGGGCAGCAGGGTCCAGCCGGCGATCGCCGCCATCACCCAGAAGATCGGCGTGAGCGAGCGGCGCAGATTGTCGACCATCTTCCAGCGCGACAGCGCCGGCACGCCGGAGCGCGGATCGAGGATGAAGCCGAGAAGCTGCCAGTCGCCGCGCGCCCAGCGGTGATGGCGTGACGCGTCTACCGAATAGCGGGTCGGGTAGTCCTCGACCAGCTCGACATCGGTGACCAGCGCCGAGCGCGCCAGCGCCCCTTCGAGCAAATCGTGGCTGAGGATGGTGTTTTCCTCGATGCGGCCCTTCAGCGCCGCCTCGAAAGCGTCGACATGGTAGAGGCCCTTGCCGGTGAAGGAGCCGTCGCCGAAGACGTCCTGGTAGACGTCCGAAACGGCAAAGACATAGGGGTCGAGGCCGCGGTTGGCGGAGAAAACGCGCTGGAAGAAGGAGGCGTCGTCGCCGCTGGTCAGCGAAGCGGTGATGCGTGGCTGCAGAATGGTGTAGCCAGCGGTGACGACGCGTTTTGAGGCGTCGAAATGCGGCCTGTTGAGAGGGTGGCTGAGCTTGCCGGCCAAGCTGGCCACTGCATCGCGGGTGGTGCGCGTGTCGGCGTCCAGCGTCATCACATGGACGACGTTTTCCGGCAGCGGCACGTCAAGCGGCAAATAGGTGGTGTCGCTGTCACCGCGCAGCAGAAGGTTCAGCTCATGCAGCTTGCCGCGCTTGCGCTCCCAGCCCATCCAGCAGCCCTGCGCGGCGTTGTAGAGCCGGCGCCGGTGCAGGACATAGAAGAGCGGCGCACCTTCGGTCGGATAGCGGGCGTTGAGCCTGGCGATCTCGTCGCGGGCAAATTGCAGGATCTCGATGTCGGCGGCGTCGATCTCGGTCTTCGAATCCGGCCAGTCCGAAAGCAGCGCGAAATGGATTTCGCCCGCCGAATTGGCGAGGTGATGTACCTCGATGTTGCGGATATTCTCCTCGACATCGTCGCGCGAGCCGATCAGCGAGGGCACCACGACCAGCGTGCGCGCCTCGGCGGGCACGCCATGCTTGTAGTCATAGCCGACGAGCCGCGTCGGCTTCAGGAACAGCGAGACGACGGTGTTGAAGAAGGCGAGCGCGCCTTCCGAGGCCGGCACGGCGAACAAGGCCAGCATCACGA
>NZ_RZOI01000583.1:0-3932 GCF_004022645.1 Mesorhizobium sp. M4A.F.Ca.ET.020.02.1.1
GTTCAGATACTGGATGGGCAGCGGCTTATCGAGGCCATGCTCGACGCGGTAGGCCTGCGCCTGCGCGTCGGCTTCGGCGAACGAGGCGCCGCCCTGGTTGATGAGTTGCGAGCGGATGTAGTCGGCATAGTCGCCCGGCGGCGCCTGGATGATGGCAAAGGTGACCAGGCTCAGTATGGCGAGGACCGGGATCGCCGACGCTATGCGCGTAGCCAAGAATCGCAGCATCGGTCCGGTTCTCCTCGCATTCACGCTTCAGTGGTTGGCCGCTGACTTCATCTCGTCCCGGCCGCGCGCGCGGCGCGGCCGGGAGTTTGGTCAGGGGAGGAAACTCAGTTCGTCGGGCCCTTGTCCCCGGGCTTGCCTGGAAGCTGCTCGGGGAACAGTTCGTATTTGTGCTGCTTGTCGGCGGCGACGAAGACCCGCTCGCGGATGATCGAATCCTCGGCCCAGTTGAACATGAAGATCGGCGTTCCCTGCGGGATGTTGGAGAAACGCTTGTTGACGATCAACGCGCCGGGATATTCGGTCAGGCCGACATTGTAGACATGTTCCGTCGAGATCTTCTGGAACTGCTTCATCAGGCTGGCGCGCTCGTCATTGTCCTGTGACGAGACGAACTTTCGGACGATGTCGACGAGATCCTTCTCGAACGGCATCAGGTCGACCTCGCCGCTTTCCGGCGCGCGGTGGTTCCAGCTGGTCTTCGGGCCGACCGGAGCGAGCTGCTCGGTGTTCTGCACCACAGAAGTCAGCTCCTGGTCGTTGCGCCGCACCAGCCAGTCGAAGCGGCCGGAATATTGCGAGGCATCGCGCTGGGTTCCATTGAGGCCGTTGAGCACGACGCGAAGCCCGAGCTTCTCCATCTGGCCGACGACGCCCTCGGCAAGGCTCTTGTCGGTGGTGTAGTCATTGTTGACCAGCATGACGATCTCGACGTTCTTGCCGCCGGCGGTTCCTGTGGGGAAGTTCACGAAGCCGTCGCCGTCGGTGTCCTTGAGACCGGCCTTGGCGAGTTCCGCCTTGGCGCCCGCGAGATCGAACGGGTAGTAGACAGTCGAGTTGCGGTCATAGAAGGAGGTGCCCGAAGAGAAGCCGCCCGGATAAATGGCGGTGAACGGGCCCTTCACCAGGGAGTCGCCGAGCGCCTTGCGGTCGAGCGCCATAGTGACGGCCTTGCGGAAGTCCTCGTTGCGATTCAGCTCACGGACGGCCTGACTGCGTTCGTCCGGATTGCCCCAGCCATTGGCCGAGAAATTCATGCGAAGATTATAGCCGATGAGGCGCGGGCCGAAGGCGAGACGGGCCGGCGCATCCTTTTCCGCAGCACGCTTAAGCGAAGCGACGAAGTTTTCCGGCTGCTCCAGGTTGGAGAAGTCGCCCGAACCCGCCACCGCCTGAACATCGCGGTCGGCCCAGGTAGACAGCTTGTAGTGCAACTCGTTCAGGTAGGGCAGCTGGTTGCCCTTCTCGTCGACCTTCCAGTAGTACGGGTTACGGCGCATGACGATGATGTCGTCCGGCCGATATTCGACCGGGACCCAGGCGCCCATCACCGGCATGTTCATGTATTCCGGCGGGAAGGCGTTCTTGAACTGGTCGTAGGTGTTCTTGGAATATTTCGGATGCTGCGGCTTCAGAATATGCGAGGGGCCGGGGCAGAAGGTGCCGTAGGCCATGGCATAGAGGTACTGTCGCGGGAAGGCGTCCTTGAAGGTCCACTCGACGGTGTAGTCGTCGATCTTCTTCAGCTCGGTGCCGACGCCGAAGGTTTCCTGGGTGGCGCCGTTCAGCGGCGAGACGTTGGGGTCCACGACCTCATCGTTCCAATAGAACATGACATCGTCGGCATTGAACGGCACGCCATCCGACCATTTGGCGCCTTCGACCAGATGCATGGTCAGCTTGTGGCCATCCTTCGACCATTCCCAGCTTCTGGCAAGGTTCGGCAGCGGCTCGGTGTCCTTGGCCTCGATCTGGAACAGCGGTGCGGTGCGGGTCAGGCATTCGGAAAGGCCGATGTCGATGCCGCCCCAGCCCTGGGTCTGGCCGGCGCCATAGTTCCAGCCTTCGGGCCGGCCACCGATGACATGGCGCATTGTGTCGCCATAGACGCCGATGCCGTCCGGCATGTTCTCGGCCTTGAACACCAGCGGCTCCTTCGGCAGGCGGTCCTTGACTGGCGGAAGCTTGCCGGTCTTGACGTATTTCTCGGTGAGCCAATCGGGTTCGTGGTATTCGGGCAGCGCCTTGAACTCCAGGATGGAGTCGCGCGCCACATATTTGATCTTCCCTTCGGCGGGAAACTGCGCCGGCGCCGGCGGCACCGTCGGTTCGGATGCGTATGCGCTCAATGCCGTTGCCGAGACGCTCAGCGCCAGTCCGGCCAGAATGCCAATTCGATGTAAGTTCCTCATTGTTTCCTCCCAAATGTTTCGACGACTGCTGCTGCCCGCGTTCTATTCTTTCGGGACGACTGATTTGACCGACCGGCCTCCCGCGGTCCGCCTCCAGGCGCGAGGTAAATCAGCCGGCCTGTTTCAGCGCCGCCTTTTCGGCGCGCAATTCCTCGATCGAGCGCACGCTTCTGCGCGCCGCACCCGCCCATTCACGGGTCTTGACCCTGGATTTCGAGAGCCGCTCTTTTGCGGCCGGCACCGCGTTCGCGTATTGCGGCAGCCAGGCCGCCTGGGCAACGACCATCTCGTCCACCATCTGCCAGACTTCCTCCGGCGTCGAAACCGCGCCGACCAGTGGATCGTGCAGCACGGCGAGCTTCAAGAGATCGATGTCGCCCGATATCGCGGCATGCACCGACATGCGCTGCACGTTGATCGAGGCCATGCAGGTGGCGGCGCAGGCTTCCGGCAGCGTGATGCCGGCGGCCATGTTGATGCCGAAGCGGTCGACGAAGCCGGGCGACTCGATGATGGCGTCCTGCGGCAGGTTGGTGATCACGCCGTTGTTCCTGACGTTGAAATGGCCGCGATAAACGCGGTTCGTCTCCAGCGCTTCGAGAATATGGCTGGCATGCTCGTTGGAGCGCTTTGCGGGGTCGATGGGCTTCGACGCCGCCTCGAGGAATTGCGGATATTCCGTCTCGAACCAGTTGCGGGTTTCGGTCGAGTAGCGCAGATACCCGCCCGTTTCGCCGTGGATCCAGTCCGACATGTCGATCCAGCGCGTGATCTCGTCCGGCCGCTTGCGGTACCAGGGCAGATATTCGGAGAGATGCCCGTTGCTCTCGGTCGAGTAGACGCCGAAGCGCTTCAGCACATCGATGCGCAGCTTCTCCTGCTTCGAAAAGACCGGGTGCGCCTCAAAGGCGGCGACCAGTTCGTCCTTGCCGATTTTGCGGCCGTTGAGGCGCAGCTCGATGAACCACGTCTGATGGTTGATGCCGGAGCAGACATAGTCGAGCTCCTTCGGCGATTTCGCGCCGAGCACCTCGGCGATCTGCTCGGCGCCGTGCTGCACACCGTGGCAGAGCCCGACCGTGTCGACCTTGCCGTATTCGATCGCCGCCCAGGTGTTCATAGCCATCGGGTTGGCGTAGTTGAGAAACTTGGCACCGCTCGCCGCGACCTCGCGGATATCCCTGCAGAAATCGAGGATCACCGGAATGTTGCGCTGGCCATAGAGGATGCCGCCGGCGCAGATCGTGTCGCCGACGCACTGGTCGATGCCATATTTGAGCGGAATGCGGATATCGTCGGCATAGGCCTCGAGGCCGCCGACGCGCACGCAGCTGATGATATAGCGCGCTCCCTCCAGCGCCTTGCGGCGGTCGGTCGTCGCCGTCACCTTCGTCGGCAGTCTGTTTGCTTCCACGATCCTGTCGAGGATCGCCTTGATCATCCCGAGATTGTGCTCGCTGACGTCAGTCAGCGCGAATTCGATATCCTTGAATTCTGGCACGCACAGAATGTCGG
>NZ_RZOI01000584.1:0-3921 GCF_004022645.1 Mesorhizobium sp. M4A.F.Ca.ET.020.02.1.1
GATGGCCAGGACCGAGCCGTCGATGAAGCCGAGCGCGGATGCCAGGATCGCCGCGATCAGCACGTACCGGCGCCGCGTCCGCGGGCAGAACGTGCCGTTCGCGATCGAGCCGGTCGGGGAAATGGCGGCAGCTTCGCCTGGAGATTTCATGGAGCCTGCTTAGACCTCCTATGGCACCCGCAACAACCAGCCAGAAGCTTGCGGTTGTGAAACCAGATCGGCCTGGCCGCATGGCGGGCCACTCCGACCAATGCATGTCAGCCAAAACGTGCGCGGCCCTGGGAAGCGACATGCATGAAAACAAAGCCGCAAACCGCGTCGGCTGAATCCGTTTCAGCGCGACGCGCTTTAGGTGCAAACGGCTGACGCCGTGCTAGGTTTCACCAGCATCGAAACAGAGGGAGACGCATGAAGCGGCCACTCGAACCGTCGGCGGAGGCACGCGGGCGTGTCATCGGCATCACCGATGGCGTCTTCGCCATCGTGCTGACTCTGATCGTTCTCGAGAGTGCCGCCGCACGAAGCGGTCCATTCCGAGGGCGAGTTGCCGGCGGCGATCGCGGCGCTGGCGCCACGTTTCCTGACCTATGCGCTGAGCTTCCTGACGTTGACCATCTTCTGGTTCGCCCAGCAGGCGCAGCATAGGCTGATCGCCAAATCAGACCGGCGGCTCGCGACGTTGAACCTGTGCTTTCTCGCCTTCATCGCACTCTTGCCGTTCTCGACCGACCTTCTGGCCGACTTCCTCGAGTTCAGGATCGCGGTGATCGCCTAGGCTGAACCTTCTTATGCTCGGCGTCACGCTGCTCGCCAGCTGGTGGTACGCGGAAAAGAACGGCTTCATCGCCTAGGACGTCGACGCGGACACGACACGCACGGTCTACCTGCGAATCGTCAAGGCGCAGTTCCCGTGGGCGGTCGGCGCGGCGCTGTGCCTATTTAGCCCGTTGCTCAGCGTCGGCTTCATCCTGCTTGTGCAGCTGATCTATGCAGCCGCGCTCCGAGGCTCATTGCTGCGCAATGTCATCGGCTGAAGATCCGCCGACGAATTCCACGGTGACGCCGGGCGACACGATCTTGGCGAGCTCCCGCGCATCCCAGTTCGTCAGGCGCACGCAGCCATGGCTTTCGGTCTTGCCGATCTTGGAGGGATCGGGGGTGCCGTGGATGCCGTAGGTCGGCTTGTCCAGCGCAATCCACACCGAACCAACCGGGCCGTTCGGTCCCGGCGGGATGGTCAGGATCTTGTCGTTCTGGCCCTGCTTGAAATTGATGCTCGGGTTGTAGGTGTAGTTCGGATCGAGCGCGATACGCGACACGGTGTGGATGCCCGATGGCGACGGCGTGTCGGCCGAGCCGATGGTGGCCGGATAGGCGGCAACCAGCTTGCCGGCCGCGTCATAGGCGAAGACTTCCTTCTTGCCCTTGTCGGCGACGATGCGGGCAACCGGCGTCGATACCAGCCTGCCGAAATTGGCGACCTTGATGATCGTGCCGGGGCGGTTGAAATCGAGGCCCTGATTGATCGACTTCAGATAGTTCTCATCCATATGGAAACGCTCGGCCAGCGCTTCGGTGACGGAGGTGTAGCCCATGCGGTCGAGCTGGGCCTTCTGGCTGTAGTCTTCTGGGATCGACGCGACGTAGGGACCGGCCGCGTCCTCGGGCGTGATCGTGTAGGAGGCGAACGCATCGCCGCCCGACTGTGCCAGCGCCGACTGGATGCCGACGGCGTCGGTCGAGCGCAGATTGCTGCCCGTGATCTCGTTGTAGGCGGCCAGCGCCTTGTCGACATTGGAGCCGAATCGCCCGTCGATCACGCCCGGCGACGCGCCGGCGCGATCGAGCAGCACCTGCAGCGCCGCCACATCCTGGCGCGCGCCGAGCGACAGCGACGGGTCGACCGTGGCCTTGCCACCGGTGTCCGGCGGCAGGGAAGCCTGCGTATCCTGATCCGGCTGCGCGGGGTCGATCGACGCCTCGTTCAGCGGTTGGCGCTTGACGGTATTCGGCTTCGGCGCCTCCGGGTAGGTGGCGGTGTTGCCTTCATCGTCCGGCACCGGCGGAAAGGCATCCACGGAATTGTCGCCATAGGGATCGTATTCGTCGGCCGGCGGCGGAATCACCCTGCCTTCCTCGTCCAGCTGCCTGCGGCGGAAGCGGGCCATGTCTTCGGGATCGTCGAGATAGTAGCGGTCGTCATCCTCGACCGGCGCGCGGCCGAGCTCCTGCATCCGCAGCTGCCGGCGCAGCGCCCTGCGATCGAGCCTAGTGTTCGGCGGCTGGATAGCGATGACCTTGCCGGTATCGGCATCGACTATGACGCGGTTTCCCCTGGCGTCGTAATAGACGTCGATGTTGCCGTCCTGGGCGAGAAGGATGCCGCCGGGAGCGCGGGCCTCCCTTTCCGCGCCGTCGCCACTCGGCGCCGCGAACGCGCCGGAAGACACCAATCCGGCGACAACAGCCGAAAGGCAGACGATCGTGCGCAACATTGTGGCCAACTCTCCGGTCCGTAATTGCCGCCGCGCGGCATGTCCCTTTGTGGCGAGCCCTTCGCCAGCAAACCATTTACCGAGCTTAAGGTTCCAACATGAACCGGGCATGAAGATGGCGAACACCCGGCTGCTACAGGCCCAATTCCCTGCGTGTCTGTCTCGTCAGCTTGAGGACGACCAGGCGGTGGCTTTCGCCGAGATAGTCCTTCAGCGCCGCATCATCCATGCTCTGGCTTGTCTGGCGCTGGATCCATTTCATGCCGCGCGAGGCAAGATAGGGCGCGGGCCGGCAGCCTGGCTGCTCCTTCAGCACGTCATAGGCGATGTCGGAACATTTGAAGGTGACGAAGAGCTGTTTGCCCTCGTCCCAGCCGCCAATGGCAAACACCTTGCCACCGACCTTCCAGACATGGGCGCCGCCCCACTGGACGACATGCGTCGTCCGGGGCAGCGAGGCGCAGAAGCTGTTGTAGTCGTCGAGCGTCATGGGCGTCCGCGTCTCAAGAAAAAGCGGCGAAGCCCATTCAGGCTCCGCCGCTTTGGGTAGGCAAGGCGGTTCAGGCCGCCGCCTCGGTCGCCACGACCGTCGGCTTCGAGCGGAAGTTCAGCCGGTCGGAACCGGCGGTGACCTTGACGGTCGAGCCGTCGAGGATCTCGCCGAGCAGGATCTTCTCCGCCAGCGGATCCTGCAGCTCCTTCTGCATCACCCGCTTCAGCGGCCGCGCGCCATAGGCCGGGTCGTAGCCCTTGGCCGCCAGCCACTCGATCGCGTCGTGATCCAGCGATAGCGCGATCTTGCGGTCGGTGAGCAGGTTCTCCAGCCGCTTGAGTTGGATCTCGACGATGCGGTCCATATCCAGCCGGCGCAGCCGGTGGAACAGGATCACCTCGTCGACGCGGTTGAGGAACTCCGGCCGGAAGGAGGCCCTCACCACGCTCATCACCTCGTCTCGCACAGCATCGACATCCTGGTCCTCGCCGAGGTTGACCAGATATTCGGCGCCGAGATTGGAGGTCATGATGATCAGCGTGTTGCGGAAGTCGACTGTGCGGCCCTGGCCATCGGTCAGGCGGCCGTCGTCAAGCACCTGCAGGAGCACGTTGAACACGTCCGGATGCGCCTTCTCGATTTCATCGAACAGCACGACCTGATAGGGCCGCCGCCGCACCGCTTCGGTCAGCGCGCCACCCTCCTCATAGCCGACATAGCCGGGAGGCGCGCCGATCAGCCGGGCGACCGAATGCTTCTCCATGAACTCCGACATGTCGATGCGCACCAAAGCGTTTTCGTCGTCGAACAGGAAATTGGCCAGCGCCTTGGTGAGCTCGGTCTTGCCGACGCCGGTCGGGCCGAGGAACATGAACGAGCCTATCGGCCGGTTCGGATCCTGCAGTCCGGCGCGGGCGCGGCGCACCGCCTTGG
>NZ_RZOI01000585.1:0-3917 GCF_004022645.1 Mesorhizobium sp. M4A.F.Ca.ET.020.02.1.1
CGATATGGTTGGCTCACGCCGTTTCCAGCCCGCGTTCCAAGTCAGCGTCTGGAACGGTCTCATCAAATACCATCGACCAATCTCTCGGGCCTCCTGTCGATTTCGCCACCAGTTTCTTCAATTTCGCCGTAGCTGAATCGAAGCGCGATTCCAGCGCCTCGAAAGGCGGTTCGCGACGCCGAGAGCTTTGAGAGGCGACAGCCGTATTGCCTTTCACAATGGACTTATTGCTGTCGTTTTCCTTCGATGGGTCAAATGACCCAACCGTAGGCGGCAAATGGGAGAGAATTTCATGCTCCTCGCCCGAACTGGCGTAGCTCCCAGTGGTCGCTGGCACGGCCCTCGGTGGGAAGAATTCCATCGCCGGCACCGAGGGGACGTGGTTGCGTGAGAAAGCCTCCCGCTCGCGAAACGGCTTCGTGGCGAAGAAGCGCAGCTTGTCAGCGAGGATTGGGCTCTGTCCTTCGACCAATACGAGCATTTTTTCAGGCGGAAGCTGGCGGATTTCCTGCGGCATCATCAGATCGCGTTCCCTCAGTTGCTCCACCTTGGTGCGGCGATGCAACCCCATCAGTTCGATCGTCCGAGATTCTGTCTTATACCGGACGGTGCGCCGGCCAAGGCTTTTTGAGACCGACTCGGCGGTCGCCTGGTCGTTCGCGCCGAGGACGAGCTGATAGCCACAGTTTCCCATCAAGGATTGCCGTGCGGTTTCGCCATAGATCTCGTCGAGGTTTTTCAGATCCTGGACGATGAAGGCCATCTTGACGTTGTAGCCGGCGACATAGGGCAGCTTGCTGGTGATCTCGCTGAGTTTCTTCAGCTGCCGGAACTCATCCAGAAGAAAATAAACCGATAACGACCGGCGATCATGCTCGAGCAGAAGCGTGTCGAGCGTCTGCTGGACGAACAGCGCCAGCAGCGGCTTCAGCAGCGTGATGTCGGTAATGTTCGGCGCCAGATAAATCGAGATCGGCCTGTATTTCAGCGAGCGCAGATCCATGTCGGTGGCCGACGTCGCCGCGACCACGCGCTCGTTGCGGAAAGGCCGCAGTGCCTTCTGAATGTCCAGCAGCGCGGAGGCCGCGGCGCGCTCTGAAAGCGCGATGTAGGCGTTGAAGCTCTCGACGGTGAAGCGCGACAGGCCAGGCTCCTTCTCCTTGATGAATTCCATCAGCGCCTGCAGGTTGACGCCGCTATTGAAGAAGGCTGTGACCTCGCCGAGATTGCGACGGCCGCGGTAGAAGACACTCTCATTGATGTAGCTGATCGCGCCGGCCATGACCTGCTGTGCCGTCGCCTGCCAGATCGAATTCTCCGAATCCACGCTTTCGGGAACCAGAATGCCGGCGATGTTCTGGATATCGGTCGTGCGATCGCCGCGATCGGGCCGGATAAAATCCAGCGGATTGTAGCGATGCGTCCGGTCCGATCCCGGCGCGAAAAGAAAGACCTGGTTGCCTTTCGATTTGCGATAGCCGGCGGTCGACCGGAAGATCTCGCCCTTGAGGTCGGTAACGATCATTGAGCCTTCATGCGCGAGCGCGTTCGGAATGACGTAGCAAGCCCCCTTACCTGAGCGTGTCGGTCCGATGACCAGATGATGACGCTCGTCATCGACGCGCAGGATCTGGCGGCCGAAACGCCCGAGAATGTGCCCCTTGCGTCGAAACCATTTGCCGCGGCGAAGTGACATGGCGTTCTGGAAGTGTGCGTCGCCAAGCGGATTGGATACGGGCCGCAGACCGACATAGGCGACAATGCCGGCGACGAGGAACGCGGGGACCGCCGCCCCGAAACAGACCCGCCGCAGCACAGGATTGCCGGCGTAGAGCGCGAGCTGCTGGAGAGGCGCCCACGGGTTTGTGGTGATCGTTGCCTGAATGATGCGGCCGTCACCGTAGAGAAGCTTCAGCGCCAGGCCATAGCCAAGCAGCCAGGTGGCGAAGGCAATCGCCAGACAGAACGCGACGTAGACGAGCCGTAGGGAGCCGGTCATGATCATTCCCCACGCGCGAAGAAGATCTCGGAAACGCCGCGACGGCCGCCGTCGCGGCGAAGCTGAATGACGATCGGGATGACGCTGCGGATGTAGGAGATCAGGTCTGCCTTCGGGTAAGCGGCGGAGAGACCTGATTGCATGACCATCATTGCCAACTGCTCATAGGCGCCGAGCGGAGTGTCAGCATGGACCGTCGTCATCGAGCCGGGGTGCCCGGTGTTAATGGCGCGCAGGAACGAGAAAGCCTCCGATCCCCTCACCTCGCCGACAAACAGCCGATCAGGCCGCATGCGAAGCGAGGCCTCGAGCAGACTCTGAATTGTCACGCTGGCGGTGCCCTGGTCGCCTTTGGAAGCCAGGAGATGGACCGCATTCGGCTGCGGCGGAAACAGCTCCCGCGTGTCCTCGAGCGTAATGATGCGTTCACGCTCGTCGACCGATTTGAGGCAGGCGTTGAGGAATGTCGTCTTGCCACTCGAGGTGCCGCCACTGACGAGGATCGAAACACGATTGACAATCGCCGACCGAATGAAGCCATAGATATCCTCCTTGCGCAGGAGCTCGATCAGTTCGCGGTCGACATCATTCACACCACCGACGGCGACAGATACCCGTTCGAATGCGCCCCTATCGCGATAGTCATCGAGGCTGAAGTCGCTGACGACCTGCTTGCGCAGCGAGACGGCGCCGCCCTCAGGCGCCGCAGGCGGCAAAACGACCTGGATGCGCTCGCCAGTCGGCAAGGCGGCACTCAGGACCGGGCTCGCTGGACTGATGAACTGGTTCGTCGACGCCGCCACACGCTCGCCGATGTTGACGATCTCTGCTGTCGTCAGTTCCGGCAAAGAAAAGAATGCCATATGCTCGTCGCCCAGCCGCTCGACATAGACGTGGCCCGGGCGGTTGATCGAGATTTCGACGACACGGGGATCATCGAGGAACGGCTTGAGCGGCTCCAGCGCGCGGTAGAGAAAATAGTGGCGATCGTTGCGGCCGAACTCAGTTGAGACCACGTTCATGACGGATCTCCTTGAGCGCCTCGGATACCGGGTCATCATAGAGCGCGGAAAAGTCGAGGTCTTGGCGGGCGAAGACGAAAATGCGTTCGCCCTGGGCCACGCTGATGGTCGGCGGAATCTTGAGGCTGTCGCCGAGGGCCTGGTTGGCCATGTCGGAGAATGTCTGGGCGAGTGTGGTGCGCGCGATATCCTCCGCGCGCTGACTGCCGTCGCTGTTGTTGGTCGCGGACTGGCTGCCGTAGCCGGTCAGGTAGCTGGCGCCGCCACCGACGATGGACAGCAGGATCGCGGCGCCAAAGCGTTCCCGGAACTTGTTGTCGACCTGACCGGTCAGGCCGGAACGGCCAAGACTGTCGGCGCCAATGGAATCGAGACGGACGCTGACGCCATCGTCGCGCAGCATCCTTGTCCAGATCACGAAAATGCGCTTTTGGCCGCGCACGATGTCGGACTGATATTCGCCGATGAGGCGCGTGCCTGTCGGAATGAGCACGCGCCGGCCATCGAAGGAATAGACGTCCTGCGAAACGATGGCGCGGATCTGGCCGGGCAGGTCGCTGACGATTGCCGTCTCCAGGATGCCGGGAATCAACGTTCCTTCCGGCACCAGCGCATCGATGCGATCGATCTTCCTTGCCTTCGCCGTGCGATCGGCGAGGTTGATCGCGGCCGCGAGATACTTGCTGTTTCGGTCCTCGCCGGCGACGGTAGCGCCCTGCCCTTCCCCAGCGGCCGATCCAAGCTGCTCGCCGGTCGAGGCCTTGTTGTCGAAGACCACCATGTTCGAACGATAGCGCTTCGGGAATTCGTCTGCCGGTGGCGCTGCCGCTATGTCGGGTTCGGGCGCTGCCGCAGGCGGTGGTGGAGGAGGCACCTTGAACTCCGTTGTGTCGGGC
>NZ_RZOI01000586.1:0-3904 GCF_004022645.1 Mesorhizobium sp. M4A.F.Ca.ET.020.02.1.1
GATCGGCCGGGTGGATGCACATGCGCGCCCCGACCTCCTCGGCGACCGGGATGATCTCGCTCAGGAACCAGGCAAGGTTGGCGCGCAGTTCCGCCGGGCCGATGGCGTCGTAGTCGGCGAGCGCGTCGCGCATCGTGTCGCGATTGTACTTGCGCTCGGTGGCCGGCAGGCCGGCGATCAGGTTGCGCTCGACCTTTTCGATCTGCTCGTCGCTCAGGGATTTCAGCCGCGCTTCCGCCTCCTTGAGACGCGCCGGGCTGTAGCTTGCCTCGGCATTCTTGCGCTTCAGCACGAAGACATCGTAGGCGGCGAAGTCGATCGCGTCGAAGCGCAAGGCATAGCCGGTGGTCGGCAGCCGGTACATGAGATCGGTGCGCGTCCAGTCGACCACCGGCATGAAATTGTAGCAGATGGTGGAAATGCCGGCCTTGGCCAGCGCCCGGATCGTGTCCTTGTACCAGCCGGCGTAACGCTGCCGTTCCGCCGCGCCGATCTTGATCGAGTTATGGACGGGAATGCTTTCCACCACCGACCAGGTCAGCCCGGCCGCCTCGATGATGCGCTTGCGCTCGAGGATAGTATCCAGGGGCCAGGCGCTGCCGTCATAGATGTTGTGCAGTGCCGTTACGATGCCGGTCGCTCCGGCCTGCTTGATATGGTCGAGCGTGACCGGATCGTCAGGGCCGTACCAGCGCCAGCATTGTTCCATGACACCCTCTTTTGTGATTCCGGCGGGACCTTATTGTCGGCCGCGACAGGGAGTCAAATCGGGCAGCCGCCGCCCGACGGGATACGCGTTCTTGTCGCCTGTCATCCTGCGCATTATGAGGATCGGCTACGGCGCCGCGCCTGCAAATCCCGGCGACAATCACGGAGTTTCGGCAATGAAGGATTTCGACGGCAAGATCGCCCTGGTGACTGGGACGACCGGGATCGGCCTGGCGAGCGCCAGGCGCCTCGCGGCGGGCGGAGCGGCGATCGTCGCGCTCGGTATCGACGAGAGCGCCAATGCGGCGATGCAGGACGAATTCGACCGCAACGGCGCCGCCGCGCTGGTGGCGACTGTCGATGTATCCGTGCCGGACCAGGTCGCCCAGGCGATCGCCGCCGGTGTCGGCCGCTTCGGCGGTCTGGACGTCATCGTCAATTCCGCCGCGGTGCATCCCTATGGCACCGCGACCAGCACCGACTTCGAGACCTGGAACCGGGCGATGTCCGTCAATGTCGGTTCCATCTACCTCACCGCCCACTACGGCATCCCCGAGATGATCAGGCGCGGCGGCGGCGCCATCGTCAACGTCGCCTCGGTGCAGGGCACTGCCTGCCAGCAGAATGTCGCCGCCTACGCCACCACCAAGGGCGCCATCCACACGCTGACGCGCTCGCTGGCGCTCGACTATGCCCGCCAGGGCATTCCAACTCGGTCAGCCCGGGTTCGATCCGCACGCCGATCCTCGAAAGGGCCGCGCGCGGCGACGACCCGAACGCCGATATAGAAGCAGCCTTCAAGCGCTTTGGCGAGGCGCATCCGCTCGGCCGCATCGGCGAGCCGGAGGAAGTGGCTGAACTCATCGCCTTCCTGTGCTCCTCCAAGGCGAGCTTCTGCACCGGCGCCGACTACAGGATCGATGGCGGCCTCCTGGCCGGCATTGGAGTAGGTTAGGGGGCATCGCTGGCAACGGGCCGGATGGCCGCCAAAGCCCGCACTTGCGGCGGCGCGCTGTAACCGTCTATCGTGGTTCCAAAGCCGCTCGCAACACATCCGGGCCGCCGACAGAGCCGACCGGGCAGATTTCAGGACGAGTGAAGCAACGCATCGCCAATGGCCGACAAATCGCAATTCGGGCTGACCGCTGTCGATACCGTTCCGTTGCATGAGAAAGTCTATCTGGAGCTCGTGCGGGCTCTGATGTCGGGCCAGTTGCAGCCCGGCCAGAAGCTGACCTCGCGCAAGCTCGCGAAGGAGCTCGGCACCAGCGACATGCCGGTGCGCAGCGCCTTCACCCGGCTGCAGGCCTTGAGGGCACTGAGCCCGATGCCGAACGGCAGCGTCGAGGTGCCGCTGATCTCGGCCGAACGCTTCTCGCAATTGACCGCCGTGCGCACCATCCTGGAAGGTACGGCCACCGAGCTCGCCACGAAACGCATCAACGGCAACAATCTGCGCGCCATCCGCCGCCATTGCACCGAGCTCACCCAGGCCGCGCGCGGCGGAAACATCGACGACTATCTGCGCAAGAACCACGACTTCAAATTCTCGATCTACCGCCACTGCGGCAACGAGCAGATGATCTTCCTGATCGAGACGGTGTGGATGCAGGTCGGTCCGTTCCTGAGGAACCTGGCGATCGGCTTCGAGGACGGCCTCGCCGGCATTCTCGGCATCGACTATCACGAGGAAGTCGTCGCGGCGATCGAGGCGCAGGACGGCGAACGGGCCCGCGCGGCCATCGTGCGCGACATCGACGAGGGTGCGACACATATCCTCGGCCAGGTGAAATTCCCGGACCTGCGCCACTAGGCAGACTGCAGGGCCCATTCGAGCACAAGCCGAAGGCGCCAAATCACGGCTTGGCTTTCCCGCGTCATCCAGCTATGTTGCGATCGCAGATCGCACAATACGGACCTGAAATGCCCCCCGATATCCCAGCTAGCAAATTGAAAAAATGAAGGAAAATTGCCTGGAAGCATCCATGGCGACCTTTCATGAACTCACAAGCTGAAAAATGGATATCGTAGCCGCGATGGCTACAGAAAGAACCAAGGGGCTGGAAATTGAGCGATGCAATTGCGGACGTTTTGAACTGGCTTGAAAGCAGGGAGGACATCCAGAGCCTGAGGGCCGCGGTGTGCGATCTGAACGGGATCATGCGCGGCAAGCGCATTCCCGTCGAGCAGGCGCGTAAGGCGCTCGAAGGCAAGCTGCGCATGCCCTACTCGCTGATCGGGCTCGACATCTGGGGCGAGGATATCGAAGGCAATGCGCAGGTCTTCTCGACCGGCGACGCCGACGGGCTTTGCCAGTGGACCGGGCGCGGCATCCTGCCCGTCAACTGGACGGCGCATCCGACAGCGCTTCTGCCGCTGTGGCTCGCCGATGAAAACGGCGCGCCCTATCTCGGCGACCCGCGCCGCGCGCTCGCCCGCATTCTCGACCGCTACGCCGCGCTCGGCCTGACCCCGGTCACCGCGACCGAGCTCGAATTCTACCTCGTCGACCCGACGTCGCAGCGCCCCGTCGGTCCGGTTTCACCGATCACTGGCCGGCGCCTCGATTCCGATGCCGCGCTCTCGATCGACGAGATCGACGATTTCGAGGCCTTCATCCATGACGTCTACGAGGCCTGCCGCATGCAAGGCATTCCCGTCGACACCGCGATCGCCGAGAACGGCGTCGGCCAGTTCGAGATCAACCTCAACCATGTGCCGGACGCCTTGCGCGCCGCCGACGACGCCGTTCTGTTCAAGCGCACCGTCAAGGGCATCGCCCGCAAGCACGGCTTTGCCGCCTGTTTCATGGCCAAGCCTTATGGGGAGCGCGCCGGCAACGGCTTCCATGTCCATTTCAGCGTCATCGATAAGGACGGCCGCAACATTTTCGACGACGGCAGCGACCAGGGCTCCGACACCATGCGTCATGCAGTCGGCGGGCTGCTTGCGGCGATGGCGGAGAGCACGCTGGTGTTCGCCCCGCACTTCAATTCCTATCGCCGGCTGCGGCCGCGCTCCTACGCGCCGACCGCGGTTGCCTGGGGCTACGAGAACCGCATGGTGGCGATCCGCATTCCCGGCGGGCCCTCCGCGGCGCGCCGCATCGAGCATCGCGTTTCCGGCGCCGACGCCAATCCCTACCTGGTGCTGGCGGCAATCCTGGGCGCGGCGCTGATCGGCATCGAGAAAGAAC
>NZ_RZOI01000587.1:0-3898 GCF_004022645.1 Mesorhizobium sp. M4A.F.Ca.ET.020.02.1.1
CGCGGGGACCCCCTCTGTCGCCTTCGGCGACATCTCCCCCTCGAGGGGGGAGATTGCCGCTCAGCTTTTGCTCGACGCCAGCACCAGCACCGGCGTTTCGCTGTAAAGCTTGGGGAACAGCGTCTTCAGATTCGCCACCTTGGGCAGGTCGTTGTAGACGATGTAGGGATAGGTCGGGTTCAGCGTCAGGAAATCCTGGTGGTAGTCCTCGGCCGGATAGAAGGTCTTGCCGGTTTCCAGCGTGGTGACGATCGGCTGAGAAAACACCTTGGCCTTGTCGAGCTGGGCGATGTAGCTCTCTGCCACCTTCTTCTGCTCGTCATTGCCGGCGAAGATCGTCGAGCGGTACTGGGTGCCGTGGTCCGGCCCCTGGTAGTTGAGCTGCGTCGGATTGTGCGCGACCGAGAAATAGACCTGCAGCAGCTGGCCGTAGGTCACCTGCGACGGGTCGTAGGTGATCTCGACCGACTCGGCATGTCCGGTGCTGCCGGTGCCGACGACCTCGTAAACGGCGTTTTCCTTGCTGCCGCCGGTGTAGCCGGACACCGCCTTGCTCACGCCCGTGACGTGCTGGAACACGCCCTGCACGCCCCAGAAGCAGCCGCCGGCGAAGACCGCCGTCTCGCTGCCGCTCGCCGCCTTCTCGTCAATTGCCGGCGGCGGGATCACCACCGCGTCCTCGGCCGAGACCGCCGGCGTCTCCCAGAAGGCGGCGGCCGCGACGGTCAGGACGAGCGCGGCGAGCGCGCCTTTGGCGAAGGTCGATGATCGCTTCTGCTGTCGAATTGCGGTCATGCTGGAACTCCCTTGCTGCTGTTCACTATATACGAAACCGGCCGCCGCCAGGTTCTCACTTTAGCGTGCGTCGGCTGCAACTTATTGCGCTGGAGCCATCGCATCGACGGGTTTCATCGCATCGGTCACCGGCTTCATCGCATCGGCCGGCTCCATCGCCCCCGTCGCCGGCTTCATGGCATCGGCCGGCTTCATCGCCTGCGTGCTCATCGCATCGGTCGCCATCGCGTTGGCCGGCTTCATCGCATCCGTCGCGGGTTTCATCGCGTCGGTCTTCGGCTTCATGGCGTCGGTGGCCATTGCATTGGCCGGCTTCATGGCGTTGGTCGCGTCGTCGGCGCGGGCGCCGGCGGCGAACGCCGTGGTTGCGAGCGCGAGGGCGAGCGCGGTCAGGAATTTGGTCATGGGTATTCTCCTTGGGTTGTGGCGCGCGATGCGGGCCGGATGGTGCGCTGCCGCCCCATGCGGCATCGCGCGAAGAAGGGATGCTCAGTTCGCCGCGGCGGCCAGGATCGGCCCGCCGCCGGGTGTCTGCACCAGCACCGCGGTGCTAAGCCCGCCATCATCGGCCGGCAGCGGCAACGTCGTCGCCTGGCCGTTCCAGCGGCCGAGCCGCTGCAGCGAATGCACGACATTGGCATGCGGCAGGGTGCGGCCGGTGTTCTCGCCGCGCGCCACCGGCACCTCGACGACGCCTTGCCGATAGCGCACCAGCCAGATGTCGGCGCCGCCTGCCGGCGCCGTGCCTGCGCCGATGCTCACCTTGCCGTCGCCGAGCGCGAGCGCCGGACCCTTGGCTTGCGGGCTGGTCGAGATCAGCCGTTCGATCTCGCCGGGCGCGGCGCCGACCGCGTCGGCGCTGCCGTTCACCACCACCTGCGGCGTGAACGGCCCGTCATGGCCGAGCGTCGGCTCGTAATTCACCTGGCGCTGGGTGAATTCCTGCCGGCCGAAAATGTCCTTCCAGCCGAGATAGTCCCAGTAGGTGACGTTGAACGACAGCGCCAGCACGCCCGGCCGGTCCTTGACCTTGATCAGATTGGCATTGGCCGGCGGGCAGGACGAGCAGCCCTGGCTGGTGAACAGCTCGACCACGGTCAGCGGCTGGGCGGCGGCCGTGCCGGCGGTCGTGGCCAGCGCGATGAAGGCCGCGCTGGCGAGGAGCGCGCTGCCGAGCGACGTCTTGGGTCTGGTCATGGGGAAGTCTCCGTTGCGGCGGGGTCTTGCTCCCATTTCGCCACCGCATCGGGCTTCGTTACAGACTTCACCGGTTTGTGATTGCGCTGCTCTTTCCCTTCTCCCACAGGGGGAGAAGGGGAAGTGCTCATCACTGCGTCAGCACCGTGTTGGACGGCCGCTGGTTGAAGTCGCATTTGCCCTGGACGGTGTAGAAGAAGTCGGCATTGCTGACGTCGGCCGGCACCGGGTTGCCGCCATCCTCCCAGGCCTGGTAGCCGGGCTGGCCGCAGGGCACCGCGGTGAAGATGTCGACCGTCTGGCCGGTCGCGACCTCGGGCATGGTGGTGGTGCTGGTGCCGATGTAGAGCCGGTTCGAGGTGGTCGGGTCGTTGGATTTCAGCACCTTCGGGCTGCCCGAGGGCACGTCCATCTGCAGATAGAGGTTGTCCATCTGGCTGACGTCGATCACCGCGCCGGCGCCGTTGCTGGGATAGAACGTATCGGCGCAGGTCGTGACATACTTCTTGCTGCCGCTGGTTTGCGTGATCGCGCCGCTGGGCAGGCTGCTGAAGTTCTTCACCGTCGAGGTCGTGCAGACCTGCTGCTGCACCTTGGTCGTGGTGCTGCCGTTGATCGTGCTGACGATCGAGGTGCCGTAGCCCTTCGGGTCACCGTAGTTGTTATAGGCATAGGTGATCGTCATCAGCGGCTTGGCGACGGTGTCGCCGAACTTGGTGCCGTAGAGCGTCATCGTCTTGTTCCAGTAGCCGGATACTTTGGTGACCTTGAACGTGGTCTGCACCAGCGCCGGCCGCTTGCGCACCGCCGAGGCGACGCCGACCTCGACCGTTTCGATCCTGGCGATCTGCATGAAATTGGTCGGCATCGGGTAGTGCGCCGAAGCCGTGGCGGTGGCGGTGCCGTCTGCGGCCACAACAAAGCTGTCGAGCTTGGCGGTGCCTTGCCCGCCATTGGCGGCGAAGGCCTGCTTCAGCGACGTCTCGCGGTCGGCCAGCGGGGTGGTTTTCGGCAGCGTGGTGACCGACAGGATCGCCGCGTCGAGCGCGTTCTGCATGTTGCTTTTCGTCTCGACCGCCGAGGTGTAGTCGACCGAGAAGCCGACGGCGAGCAGCAGCGGCGTCAGGATGATGATGAACACCGGCATCATCGAGCCGCGCCGCGAGCGCACGAAATCTCTTGTGTATCCGAACATTGTTGAGGTCCCCCAAACCAGGCCTGCCGAGGCAGCGGCGGATCATGCTCCAAACTGGTGGATTAATCTTTAAGGTGCGACTTATCTAGGCGCGGGGCGGGTTGGCGCGACTCCCCTTCTCCCCTTGTGGGAGAAGGTGTCGCCGAAGGCGACGGATGAGGGGTGTTCCAGGGAACGCCGACGTCTCACTCCGCTGGAACACCCTCATCCGTCTCGGCGCTGCGCGCCGATCCACCTTCTCCCACAAGGGGAGAAGGAGAAGAGCCCACCGCTTGCCCCTCAACCCCGCCCCTGCTAAAGCGCGCCGCATGACGACGCCCCTCGACCATATCCGCAATTTCTCCATCGTCGCCCATATCGACCATGGCAAATCCACGCTTGCCGACCGGCTGATCCAACTCACCGGCGGGCTGGAGGCGCGTGACATGAAGGAGCAGGTGCTGGACTCGATGGACATCGAGCGCGAGCGCGGCATCACCATCAAGGCGCAGACGGTGCGGCTGAAATACCGCGCCGACAATGGCGAGGACTATATCCTCAACCTCATCGACACGCCCGGCCATGTCGACTTCGCCTATGAGGTGTCGCGGTCGCTGGCCGCCTGCGAGGGCTCGCTGCTGATCGTCGACGCCTCGCAAGGCGTCGAGGCGCAGACGCTGGCCAATGTCTACCAGGCCATCGACAACAACCACGACGATCTCGTGGTTGTTG
>NZ_RZOI01000588.1:0-3895 GCF_004022645.1 Mesorhizobium sp. M4A.F.Ca.ET.020.02.1.1
GCCCATTGCTGCCGGGCTTTCGGATTGTTGTGGACGGCCGCCGGCGCGAAGCCATCGAATTGCGCGTCATAGGCCGGATGCACCGCAACCAGTTGCCCCTGAAGATGCGTCGAGAGCTCGGTGATCTCGACGCCGGCATCGGCGCAGATGCCTTTCACCTCGTCGCAATAGGCCTTGGAGGTCGCCGCCTTCTCCAGGTCGAACAGCCGCGCGTCCCAGGTCGGTATCTGCACTCCCTTGTAGCCGAGGCCGGCTGCCCATTTGGTGATCGACGACAGCGAATTGAACGGCGCGGCATCGCCCGCGAACTGCGCCAGAAACAGACCGGGACCCTTCATCGTCGACGGCATCGGCATCCTCCCTCTCTCTTTTGACGGCCAAGCATAGCGCTGATTGAAAACAGGGCCAGCCCGTTTGGTGTTTTCCTGTCGGCGCCAGTACGCGTCGTCATTCTGGTATGACCAAATATCGACATTTGGTCAAGCGGCCGAACAGGCGCCGGAAGCGCTTTCGTTCGTCACAAACTGTGAAAATATGTTAGATTATTCAAGGAAGTAAGCAGAGCCTGACATCGCCGCACGCGACTTCTTGCCGTGCAGCTGAATTTGCGGTAGACCTCGCATCAGGCCCAATTGGTCGAACCAGTTTGCCAGAAAGACACTGGAGTACCTTGGGGAGGAATCGCACGGCGGGCTTTGCTCGAGCCACGTCGTGGGAAACGTGACAGGCGAACTCTGGGAAGGATAGACCATGCATCTTTCGACGCACAACTGGATGCGGGCGGAGCCGTTGGAAGTGACGCTGAAGCGCATCAAGAAATTCGGCTATGAGTCGATCGAGATCTCCGGCGAGCCCGAGCAGTACAAGACCGGGGAGACGCGCGCGCTCTTGAAGGAGCACGGCATCCGCTGCTGGGGCTCGGTGACGCTGATGCTGGGCGAACGCAACCTCGCCGCCAAGGACCAGGGCCAGCGCGAGCGTTCGGTGCAGTACGTCAAGGACGTGCTGACCATGGTCAGCGAGCTCGATGGTGAGATCATCACGCTGGTTCCCGCCACCGTCGGCAAGGTAGTGCCCGACGGCACCGAGGCGGAGGAATGGGGCTGGGTGGTCGACGCCACCCGCGAGTGCTTCGCCCACGCCAAGAAGGTCGGCGTCAAGGTCGCGGTCGAGCCGCTCAACCGCTTCGAGACCTATCTGTTCAACCGTGGCGCCCAGGCGCTCGCGCTCGCCGACGCGGTCAGCCCGGAATGCGGCGTCTGCCTCGACGCCTATCACATCCACATGGAGGAATTTAACGTCTATGACGCCATCCGTCAGGTCGGCAAGCGCCTGTTCGACTTCCACGTCGCCGACAACAACCGCTTCGCCGCCGGCCTCGGCCAGATCGACTGGCCGCGGATCGTGCGCACGCTGAAGGAGATCGGCTATGACGGCGCGCTGACCAATGAGTTCGTCGCCCCTGTCGACCGCACGCCGGCCGCGCCCTATCCCGACATGGTCGAGCGCCATCCGGTCGACATCTCGCCAGAGCAGCTGAAGTTCATCCAGGATCACGGTTCCAGCGTGCTGACGGAGAAGTTCTACACCGACCAGATGCGCATCACCGCCGAAACGCTGCTGCCGCTGATCAGGTAGCCGATCCAAAGAGAGACGCCCTTCCGCCTTTCTGCGGCGGGGCCGGGGATGACCATGCGCATCAAGACGGTCCAAGCCTGGTGGGTTCGCATACCGATCGAAGCCGCGAAGCAGCATCGCAGCGACTTCGGTCAGGTGACGACGTTCGACGCCGCCATTCTGCGCATCGAGACCGATGACGGCCTGGTCGGCTGGGGCGAAGGCAAGAACGCCGCCGGCAGCGCCGGCAGCTATGGTGCCCTGGTCCACATGCTGAACCACGAAGTCGGCCCGCAGCTCATCGGCCGCGACCCGACCGACATCGGCGTCATCTGGGAGATGCTCTACAACGGCGTGCGCCACCACACGGCGGCCCATGGCGGACATGCCATGCCGCAACTGGCGCGGCGCGGCATGAGCGTGGCCGCCATCAGCGCCGTCGACATCGCGCTCTGGGACATTCTCGGCAAGTCGCTCGGCCAGCCCATCTGGCGGCTGCTTGGTGGCCGCAAGGTCGAGCGCATGCAAGCCTATGCTTCCGGCGGCTGGGCGCCAGCCGAGACCATCGGCGAGCAGCTCAAATCCTACATCGCCAAGGGCGGCTTCAAGGCACTGAAGATGCGTATCGGCGCCATGGACGGCGCCCCGCATATTTCCGCAGGGCGCGTCCGCGCGGCGAGAGAGGCCCTCGGCGCCGACGTCGAGCTGATGGTCGACGCGCATGGCACTTATACGGTGGCCGAGGCAAAGCGCTTCATCCAGCTTGCCGGCGACCTCGACCTCGCCTGGTTCGAGGAGCCGGTGATCGCCGACGACAAGCCGGGCATGGCCGAAGTTCGCGCCTCGAGCTCGATCCCGATCGCCACCGGTGAAAGCGAGGCGACGCGCTATGCCTTCCGCGACCTCGCCGTTCTGAAGTCGGCTGACATTTTCCAGCCGGACCCCGCCTTCTGCGGCGGCATCAGCGAAGCGATGAAGATCGGCACCATCGCCAGCGCCTTCAACCTGCGCTTTGCCCCGCATCTGTGGGCCGGCGCGCCCTGCTTCTTTGCCGGTCTGCATGTCTGCGCCGCCTCGCCGGCGAGCTTCACCGTCGAATACTCGCTCGGCGCCAACCCGATGATCCACGATCTTATCGAAGAGACTGTCGAAGCAAAGGACGGTATGATAGCGATCCCTGAAAAGCCCGGATTGGGATTCACAATCTCGGAGCGATTCCTGGAGGCGAACGCGCAACGCTGCTGACGATGAAAGAAAAGAACCTTCTCGCGGAACTCGCCGCCTATCTGTTCTCCAAATCGGACAAGGAGACGGGTCGCACGCCGTCGGAGCGCGAACTGGCCGAGCACTTCGCCGTCAGCCGCGGCCAGATCCGCGAAGCGCTGGCCATCCTGGAAGCCATGCGGATCGTCGAACGCCGCGCCAAATCCGGCATCTATGTCGACACCAAGCAGGCGAGCGTCGAGGCGTTGGCCCTTTTCGCCCGCGCCGGCCTGCCGCTCGATCCGATCCAGATCTACGAAACGGTCGAGTTGCGCAAGATCCACGAGATCAAGGCCGCCGAGCTTGCCTGCTCACGCGCCACCGAGGAGAATTTCGAGCGGCTGCGCGAGATCCTGAAAGCCTCGGAGGAGCGTATCGCCGCCGGCGAGGGTCTGGCCAAGGAAGACCGCGAGTTCCACCTCGAGATCGTGCGCGCCACCAAGAACGGCATCTTCCACAACATCTGCAGCGTCTACTACCTGATGGGCGAGCAGCGCCTGCCGATCTATTTCAACGATCCCGAGCGCAGCGTGCGCTCGCATGCAGAGCATATCCAGATCTACGAGGCGCTGCTGCGCCGCGACGGCAACCTCGCCCAGGCGCTGATGAACGCCCATCTGCAAGGCGCCGAAAGCTATTGGAAGGGCCTGATCGAGGGGCGTGGGACGGAGCCGACAAGCCCGGCGCTCGAAAAGGCCTAGAGCATTTTGCAGCCCAAGCGGCATCGCTTGGCATCGCAGAAATGCGGCAAACAAACGGGAGCCACATGCCCAGAATCCTGTCGACGCACCCGCTGCATCCGCGCGCCTCCGCCATGCTGGCCGGGGCAGGCAAGCTGGTCGTCGCTTCCGCCCTCGATGGCAAAACGCTTGCCGCCGAGGCGAAGGATGCTGATATCGTCATCGTCCGTGCGCCGCTGCCACCTGAGCTCTTCGGCGGCGCCGCGAAGCTGCGCGCCGCGATCCGTCATGGCGCTGGGCTGGACATGATCCCGGTCGAGGCGGCAACGTCAGCC
>NZ_RZOI01000589.1:0-3887 GCF_004022645.1 Mesorhizobium sp. M4A.F.Ca.ET.020.02.1.1
CCAAAATCGCCATGATTTGTGGTCTTGCTCCGTAGCGGGCATCGGGCACGGGCATTTTCTTTCGCCCTAATGTGTGACCTTATGCCCGCCGAGCAGAAACCCGCTGATTTGCGCACAGACCGAGGAACCCGCCACAGTGTTCGTATCCTTCTTCCCGCAGCCGAAGCTGTTTTTCACCTCGGCCGCCCTTTGGAGTCTCGTGGGGATTCTGTTCTGGTTTTTCGGTGGTCAGCAGTTGGGCGCCGCCATCGGTCTGCCGCCTGCCGCTCCTGACGCCCCACCGATCCTCGGCGTGCCGATGTTCTGGTCGGCGCCTTTCCTGTGGTTCTACATCTATTTCGCCGTGATGCTGGCCGCCTTCTATCTGTTTTGGCGCTTCTACTCGCCCCACCCCTGGCAGAATTGGTCCATCCTGGTTTCCGCGTTCATTCTCTTCTCGACCTACATAAACGTGCAGATCTATGTGGCGCTGAACAACTGGCGCGGGCCGTTTTTCGATCTTTTCCAAAAGGCGATTAGTGCACCAGGCACGGTGAGCGCGGCGGAACTCTACAGCCTGTTCGGGATCTACGCCCTGATTGGCCTGATGTTCATCTCGCTCTACGTCGTGACGAAATTCGTCGTCAGCCACTACATTTTCCGCTGGCGCACGGCGATGAACGATTTCTATGCACAGAACTGGTCGAGACTGCGGCACATTGAAGGCGCTTCGCAGCGCGTTCAGGAAGACACGATGCGGTTCTCCACCTCCATGGAGCAATTGGGTGTCGCTTTCGCCGATTCGCTGCTGACACTTATCGCCTTCCTGCCGGTGCTCGACGCCCTCTCGGCACACATAACCGAACTGCCGCTGATCGGGCCCATTCCTCATTCTCTGGTGATCGTCGCGTTGGTCTGGTCGTTGTTCGGCACCATTTTGCTGGCCGTAGCCGGCGTCAAGCTGCCGGGCATGGAATTCCGCAACCAGCGTGTCGAAGCTGCTTACCGAAAGGAACTCGTCTATGGCGAGGACGATCCGAACCGGGCCTCGCCGCCTGCTTTGACCGAGTTGTTTCAAAACGTGCGGCGCACCTACTTCCGCTATTACTTCCATTATGCCTATTTCAATGTCTTCCGGGCTGGCTTCGGCCAAGCAGACGCCATCTTCTCCAGTGTTATCCTGATTCCGACCATCGCAGCCGGCAAGATCACATTGGGCATCTGGCAGCAGATCAGCACGGCCTTCGGCCAGGTTTCCAGTTCGTTCCAGTATCTGGTCAGCGCCTGGCCGCAGATTGTTGAGCTGATCTCGATCTACAAGCGCCTGCGTGCCTTCGAGGCGACGCTGTATGGCGAGCCGCTGCCGGACATCGATCAGCGTTACCTCGCCAAGCATGGCGTGGAGGATCCGACCTGAACCAGACCAGGCCGTGGGCGGTTCAGCCGCCCACAATTGCCTGCCGTTCGCCGGCGCGCTGGCGCGCGACATAGTCGCGGAAGCTGATGCACTCGACCTGCCGCATGACGCAGACTTCGCCGGCAAAGCGCTCCAGCGCATCCCAATAGGCGCCGCCGTTCATCTGCGTGAAATGGAAGCCGAGCTCCAGCGGGATGCGCTTGCCCTGATATTGCGCATCGAAGGCGGCGCGGAAGGCGTGGTAGGTCCGCTCCGTGAACTCCGCCGCCATGCTCGGCCGCTCGAAGCCGCCGGAATGGCGGACATAGAGATTGTAGTCCATGGCGATCACCGGTCTCGACTTCGGCCCTTCCGGAATCTGCGGCAGTGAAAAGCGCGTGGTGCCGCCTTTCTCCGGCGGCACGGCAGGGCCTTGCGAGACGCCGCTGGCGTCGAACTGGAAGCCAGCTTGCGGCAGCGCCTCATAGAGTGCCTTGTTCGCCGAAAGGTACGGCGCGCGAAAACCGATCACGGCATGCCGCGCGAAATCGCGCCAGCCGGCCGGCTCGGGCGCGATGCCGTTGATCGAATAGGCGTTCTCCAGGATGTGCTCGAACGAGGCGAATTCGGCGAGCCAGTCGGCCTTGCTCCAACCCTTGCCGTCGAAATGGCCGCAGCCATGGCTGGCAATGTCATGGCCTTCCGACGCGGCCAGCCCGACCTGTTCCAGCCGCTCAGTCACTTCCTGTTTCGAGGCGGCAAAGCCGATATTCGATTTGCCGGCGCCCTTGCCGGGTCCCGTGTAGTCCTTGCGCGTTTCCTGCGAGAGCAGGAAGACACAGGAGAGAAAATACGTGAAATGCGCGCCGGTGCGTTGCGCCAGGGCACGGCTGCGTTGCCATTGCGAGATTTCGCGGGCGCTGTCGAAGGAGATGATGACGATCTGCTTCGGTTTGGCCGATTGCGGTGGCACGGGCGGATCGGCGAAAGCCGGGCCGGCCACGGCGAGCGCGGCTAGGGAGAACGCAACAGCAGGGAATAGGCGGGGCATCGGCACGGGTCTGGACATCGGGACGGTCGGTGACCGGCTAGCGGCGAAATGTGGCGTGGGTACGATCAGCTCTCGGGAGCACTCTTTACCGTGCCTGATCCGTGATCCCGCCGATTTTCCTGGCGCACCCCTTCCATGCCGACAAAATTTCGCTAAAACGCGGGCTCAAGAAGCGCCCCGTGTGGGCAGCAATGGTTTTGATTGATGTCTGACGACAGTTTTATCCGCGAAGTCAACGAAGAGATTCGTCGCGAACAGGCGCAGGCGCTGTGGGACCGCTTTGGTCCGGCGCTGCTTGGCCTTGCCATCCTGGTCGTGCTCGGCACCGCCGCCGTCGCCGGCTACCGCTACTGGGACGAGAGCCGCGCCAACCGCTCGGGCGACGCTTTCTCGCAGGCGCTGAAGCTTGCCAATGACGGCAAGGGCGACGAGGCGCTGGCCGCTCTCGATCAGCTCCAGAAGGACGGCTACGGCGCCTATCCGCTGCTTGCCCGCATGCGCGCTGCGACCGTCAAGGCCGACAAGGGCGATGTCGCCGCCGCCGTCAAGGATTTCGACGACGTTGCCGCCGACGCCGCCATCCCGCAGGCCATCCGCGACATGGCGCGCCTGAGGGCGGCGCTGCTGCTGGTCGACAGCGGCTCCTTCGCCGACGTCTCCAGCCGCGTCGAGGCCCTCACCGCCGATACAAACACGCTGCGCCACACCGCGCGCGAAGCGCTCGGCCTTGCCGCCTGGAAGGAAGGCAAGACGGCGGACGCGCTGAAACTGTTCGACCAGATCGCTTCGGATGACGGCGCCCCGCGCAATGCGCGCCAGCGGGCGACCTTGATGTCCGAACTGATCCGCGGGTCGGGCAACGCGTCGTGATCCCGGATGGGCTTCAAAGTCGCCATCATCGGCCGGCCTAACGTCGGCAAATCGACTCTTTTCAATCGGCTGGTGGGAAAGAAGCTGGCGCTTGTCGACGACACGCCGGGTGTCACCCGCGACCGCCGCGTCCACGCCGCCAAGCTCTACGATCTTTTCTTCGATGTCATCGATACCGCCGGCTTCGAGGATGCGGCCGCCTCGACGCTGCCCGGCCGCATGCGCCAGCAGACCGAGATCGCCATCCGCGAGGCGGACCTGATCTTCTTCACCATCGACGCCAAGTCCGGCCTGCTGCCCGACGACCGCACCTTTGCCGAGGTCGTGCGCAAATCCGGCAAGCCGGTGGTGCTGGTCGCCAACAAGGCCGAGGCGAAGGGCGCCCAGGGCGGCATGCTGGAGGCCTGGGAGCTTGGCCTCGGCGAGCCGATCCCGGTCTCGGCCGAGCACGGCCAGGGCATGCCCGACCTCCGCGACGCGGTGATCGCCGCGCTCGGCGAGGAACGCGCCTTCGGTGAGGACGAGGAGGACGACGGGGAGATCGCCGCCAGCGAGGTGCTGATCGGCGAGGACATCGCCGACCCCGACGCC
>NZ_RZOI01000058.1:0-16285 GCF_004022645.1 Mesorhizobium sp. M4A.F.Ca.ET.020.02.1.1
CGGCAATCGCCGCGCTCAAAACAAGTCGATACATTGTAATCCCCAAGCATCAAAAAGTAACGTTGCGATACCTACCACCGCCAAAGATTTACGCAATCGACGCCGGCACCGGAAACCGTGCCTCGATGCGAGTTCCGGTTGCAGTGCGGCATTGCTGCAACGCTTTTGGCGCCGAAAGGCAATCGCGCGAGGTCAGTCGGTGACGACGATGCGCGTGTTGCCGTAGCCCGCTTCGCGCACCATCGAATAGAAGGTCGCGGCGTTGGCGGTGTGCAGGCGCACGCAGCCATGCGAGGCCGGACGCCCGAGATACTTCACCGCGCCGGTGCCGTGGATGGCGTAGCCGCCACGGAAGAACACTGAGTATGGCATCGGCGACATCTCGTATTTGCGCGAATACCACATCCGGGCCGTCCACTGCGGGCGGTAGCTGCCGCGCGGCGTGAAGTAACCCTTGCGGGCGGTGGACACGCTCCAGCGGTACAGCACCTGGCCGTATCTGCTGACGGTCATCGTTTGTGAGGATACATCGATATTGGCCACCAGGGCGGCAGCCTTGCCTGCGACCGAGGTGCCGAACAGCGCGGTCGCCAGTATCGTTGCCATGAGAACAGTCTTTTTCATGCGATCAAACCCCTTTGATTGCCCCTTGCATGCCTGCCATCACGCGATTTTTCAGCATTTTAACGGCAGGTGAATGAAGTAACACACACTCGTTGATGAATTCGCCAATCCAAAGCAGCGAATTTGAACGAATTTCCCGCCATAGTTGCCGCCGCGACACGTAGTTTCAACGACTTCGCCGTCGCGCTTGCCAGTCGCCCGCTTCGCTGCTCAACTTCAGGAATGACCGAACGACTCCTTAAGGCCGTCGATGCGCGGATCGAAGACCTCGTTGCGCTGACCGCGGACCTGATCCGTTTCCCGACCGTCAATCCGCCGGGCGAGGCCTATCGCCCCTGCGCCGAATATGTCGGCGAGCGCCTGAAGAAGCGCGGCTTCGAAACAGAGTTCGTCCGCGCCGAAGGCACGCCCGGCGACACCGACCGCTACCCGCGCGTCAACGTCGTTGCCCGCTTCGACGGCAGATCGCCCGGCGCATGCGTGCATTTCAACTCGCATATCGACGTCGTCGAGGCTGGCGTAGGCTGGACCGTCGATCCGTTCGCCGGCATCGTGAAGGACGGCAAGGTCTACGGCCGCGGCGCCTGCGACATGAAGGGCGGGCTGGCCGCCTCGATCATCGCCGCCGAGGCCTTCATGGAGGTGTTTCCGGACTTCCCCGGTGCCATCGAGATTTCGGCCACGGTCGACGAGGAATCCGGCGGTTTCGGCGGCGTCGCCCATCTGGCCAGGCTCGGCTATTTTTCCAAGCCGAAAGTCGACCACGTCATCATTCCGGAACCGCTGAACAAGGACCGCATCTGCCTTGGCCATCGCGGCGTCTGGTGGGCCGAGATCGAGACCAAGGGCGAGATCGCGCATGGCTCGATGCCGTTCCTCGGCGACAATGCGGTGCGCCACATGGGCGCCGTGCTGCAGGCCTTCGAGGACGAATTGTTCCCGGCGCTGGACCGCAAGGTGACGCGCATGCCCGTCGTACCCGAAGGCGCCAGGCGCTCGACCATGAACATCAACTCCATCCATGGCGGCCAGACCGAGGATTTCCGCCCCGGCCTGCCCTCGCCCAACGTGCCCGATTCCTGCCGGCTGACCATCGATCGGCGCTTCCTGCTCGAGGAGGACCTTGCCACGGTGAAGAGCGAGGTGACGGATATCCTGGAGCGGCTGAAGCGCGAGCGGACGAAGTTCGACTACGAGATCCGCGATCTGATGGAAGTGCTGCCGCTGATGACCGAGCGCGACGCACCTGTGGTGAAAGCCGTGGCACAAGGCATCATGGCGATCTTCGACCGCGAGCCCGACTATGTGATTTCGCCGGGCACCTACGACCAGAAGCACGTCGCCCGCATCGGCCACATCTATGACTGCATCGCCTATGGCCCCGGCATCCTCGACCTCGCCCACCGGCCCGACGAATGGGTCGGCATCGCCGACATGGTGGAATCGGCCAAGGTGATGGCGATCGGCCTCAACGTGCTGTTGAGGGGCACTGTCGCGGACTGATCCCGAGGGCAGGCAGACTATTTCTGGAAAAACATTCCGCCTGGCGTCGCCCGACAGCACGAAACGCAATTTACTCGACCTCGAAATCACGCTTCTATCCACCCGGTTTGAGCAGATGGGAGTTGCCCGATGAAATTGTGGAAGACCGTTCTCGCCGCCGCCGCCCTGGCACTCGCCACCGCCACCTCGGCCTTTGCCGCGCGTACCGATCTCGTCATCGGCATTCCGCTCGAACCCCCGCACCTTGACCCGACCGCGGGTGCTGCCGCGGCGATCGACGAAGTGCTCTACGCCAATGTGTTCGAAGGCCTGACCCGCATCGGCCCGAACGGCGAGGTGCTGCCCGATCTCGCAGAAAGCTGGAGCATTTCTGACGACGGCAAGGTCTACACGTTCAAGCTGCATACCGGAGTCAAATTCCATGACGGTGCCGACTTCAGCGCCGACGATGTGAAGTTCTCGCTCGACCGCGCCCGCGCCGACAATTCGGTCAACGCGCAGAAGGGCCTGTTCGCGGCGATCGACAAGGTCGACGTCGTCGATCCGGCGACCGTCAAGGTGACGCTGAAGAACCCGCAAGGCTCCTTCCTCTACAATATGGGCTGGGGCGACGCGGTGATCGTGTCGCCGAAATCGGCCGACACCAACAAGGAGAAGCCGATCGGCACCGGCCCGTTCAAATTCCAGGACTGGGTCAAGGGCTCGTCGATCACGCTGGTGAAATCGGACGCTTACTGGGGCGCGCC
The DNA here is from genome assembly GCF_004022645.1 of Mesorhizobium sp. M4A.F.Ca.ET.020.02.1.1. NCBI lineage: Bacteria > Pseudomonadati > Pseudomonadota > Alphaproteobacteria > Hyphomicrobiales > Phyllobacteriaceae > Mesorhizobium > Mesorhizobium sp. M4A.F.Ca.ET.020.02.1.1. The sequence continues at coordinate 2,874 of NZ_RZOI01000058.1, forward strand.
GGTCTCGCTCGACAAGGCCGAGTTCCGCATCGTCCCCGATGCCGCCGCCGCCGTTCCGGCCCTGCTTTCCGGCGACATCCAGGCCTTCCCTTTCTTCGATCCCGACAGCGTCGCCCAGGTCAAGGACGATCCGCGCTTCCATGTCGTGATCGGCTCGACCGAGGGCGAGACCATCCTGTCGATCAACAACAAGAAGCCGCCCTTCGACAAGGTCGAGGTCAGGCAGGCGATCTCCTACGCGCTCGACCGCAAGGCGATCATCGATGGCGCCTCGGCGGGGCTCGGCCAGCCGATCGGCTCGCACATGTCGCCCGCCAACAAGGACTATGTCGACCTCACCGGCCGCTATCCGCATGATGTCGCCAAGGCCAAGGAACTGCTCAAGCAAGCCGGCCTCGAGAACGGCTTCAAGGCGACGCTGAAGCTGCCGCCGCCTTCCTATGCCCGGCTTGGCGGCGAGATCATCGCCTCGGAGTTGCGCGACGTCGGCATCGATCTGGAGATCGTGCCCGTTGAATGGGCGCAGTGGCTGGACCAGGTATTTACCAAGAAGGACTACGACCTCACCATCGTCTCCCACACCGAGCCCAACGACATCGATATCTATTCGCGCAAGGACTATTACTTCAATTACAACAACCCGGCTTTCGACAAGGTCATCGCCGATCTGAACCTCACCTCCGACGAGGCCAAGCGCAAGGAACTGCTCGGTGAGGCGCAGAAGATCCTCGCCGACGATGCCGTGGTCGGCTTCCTCTACGAACTGCCGAAGGTCGGCGTCTGGGACGCCAAGCTGCAAGGCCTCTGGGAGAACGCGCCGATCCAGGCCAATGATCTCACCAAGGTGAAGTGGAGCGAGTGAACCCCAGCACTTCGTCATCAAAGGGTGGAGCAGCCACGCAGCGGCTGCGCAGACCCTAGGATCCATGCCATGGCTTGTGAGCGACCTCTGCGTTGCAGAATACAGGAGGCCCATCCGTGAAGACAGGAAAGCGTGACCTGGGTTCTGCATCGTCGCGCTCTTCGACCTCTGTCACGTCATGGATCCTGGGGTCTTCGCGACGTTGCTTCGCTCCTGCTCCGCCCCAGGATGACGAAGCCCGGGCGGTCAGCCTTCCATGAGTGCCTACCTCCTCAAGCGTCTGATCATCGCCGCCGCCACGCTGGTGCTGGCCTCCATGGTGGTGTTCGCGGTGCTGGAGATCATCCCCGGCGACCCGGCGCGGCTGATGCTGGGCATGAACGCCAGCGCCGAGCAGGTCGAGGTGCTGCGCAACCAGATAGGGCTCAACGCGCCGCTGGCCTTGCGTTACCTGCATTGGGCGGGCGGGTTGCTCAGCCTCGATTTCGGCCGCTCCTACACCTATTCGGTGCCGGTTATCGATCTCGTGCGCGAACGCGTCGTCGTCTCGCTGCCGCTGGCGCTGATCGCGCTGGCGCTGTCCACCGCTATCGCCATTCCGGTCGGGATTTATTCCGCCAGCCGCCACGGCCGGGCCGGCGACGCTATCGCCATGGGCGCCGCCCAACTCGGCGTCGCCGTGCCGAACTTCTGGTTCGCGCTGATGCTGATCTATCTCTTCGCCGTCTGGCTGCGACTGGTGCCGGCCGGCGGCTTTCCCGGCTGGGGCGCCGGTGCCTGGCCGGCGCTGAAATCGCTGCTTCTGCCGGCGGTCGCCCTTGCCCTGCCGCAAGCCGCGATCCTTGCCCGCGTCGCCCGCTCGGCACTGATCGAGGTGCTGCACGAGGACTATGTCCGCACCGCCCGCGCCAAGGGCATGCCATACCGCGCCGTGCTCTGGCGGCACGCGCTGCGCAACGCCATGATCCCGGTACTCACCATTCTCGGTTTGCAATTCGCCTTCCTGCTCGCCGGCACCATCATTATCGAGAACGTCTTCTACCTGCCCGGCCTTGGACGGTTGGTGTTCCAGGCCATCACGCAGCGCGACCTGATCGTCGTCGAAAGCGTCGTCATGCTGCTGGTCGCCGCCGTCATCGCCGTCAACCTCCTCGTCGACCTCTCCTATGCGGTCGTCGATCCGCGCCTGAGAAGCCGGCAATGACGCTCCATGTCGACATCCCCGAAGAGACCGTTGGCGCACTGCTGGCCAAGGCGTTCCGCAACCGGTCCTTCCTCGTCGGCTTCGCCATCACCGCGCTGGTGGCGGCGATAGCGATGCTCTCCTATGTCTGGACGCCCTATGATGTCACCAGGCTGGTGATCTCGGACAAGACCCTGACGCCTTCATGGGCGCACTGGTTCGGCACCGACCATTTCGGCCGCGACATCCTGTCGATGATCATGGTCGGCGCCCGCAACTCGATCGCCGTGGCGCTGGTCGCGGTCGGCATCGGCATGGGCGTCGGCGTGCCGCTCGGCGCCTTTGCCGCCGCGCGCGGCGGCCTCGCCGACGAGGCGCTGATGCGGCTGAACGACCTCGTCTTCGCCTTCCCCGCGCTGCTGTCGGCGATCATGATCACCGCCATCTTCGGGCCGGGCGCGATCAACGCCATCATCGCCATCGGCATCTTCAACATTCCCGTTTTCGCGCGCGTCGCCCGCGCCGGCGCTCTCGCCATCTGGCCGCGTGAATTCATCCTGGCCGCGCGTGCCGCCGGCAAGGGGCCAACGCTGATCACCATCGAGCACATCCTGCCAAACATCGCCACGTTGCTCCTGGTGCAAGGCACCATCCAGTTCGCGCTGGGCATCCTTGCCGAAGCCGGCCTTTCCTATGTCGGCCTCGGCGCGCAGCCGCCGATGCCGAGCTGGGGTCGCATGCTGTTCGACGCGCAGACGCGCATGGTCGTGGCGCCGTGGATGGCGATCTTTCCGGGCATGGCGATCGTCGTCACCGTGCTCGGCCTCAACCTGCTGGGGGACGGCATCGCCGACATCCTCGACCCGAAATCGCGGCGGCAGCGATGAGCCTGCTCGAGATCGAGAACCTGTCGCTGGCGATCGGCGACACGCCGATCCTGAAGGGGGTCGAGCTTGCCGTGGCACCGGGCGAGGTCATGGGGCTTGTCGGCGAGTCCGGCTCGGGCAAGTCGATGACGGCGCTCACCGTGATGCGGCTTCTGCCCTTCGCGGCGCGTGCCGGCGGGCGCGTCGCCTTCGACGGCCTCGATATCCTGGCGGCGAGCGAGGACCAGATGTGCGCGCTGCGCGGCGACGACATCGGCATGGTGTTCCAGGAGCCGATGACGGCGCTCAATCCGGTCAAGACGATCGGCGAGCAGGTCGCCGAAGGCATCCGCTGGCATACCAAGGCAAGCCGCGCCGAAGCCGAGGAGCGGGCGCGCAAGGTGCTCGACCGGGTCGGCCTGCCCGAGGCAAAATTCCCGCTGTCGCGCTATCCGCACGAGCTGTCCGGCGGCCAGCGCCAGCGCGTCGTCATTGCAATCGCCTGCGCGCTGAAACCCAAGCTCCTGATCGCCGACGAGCCGACCACGGCGCTCGATGTGGTGCTGCAGGCGCAGATCCTCGATCTGTTGCGCGACCTCGTGGCGGAAAACCGCATGGGCCTGCTGCTGATCTCGCACGACCTCGCGGTGGTGACCGAGATGGCCGACAAGATCACCATCCTGCGCCATGGCGAGGTGATGGAAGCCGGCGACACGGCACGCACGCTGTCTGAGCAGCTCCATCCTTACACGCGTCAGCTGGCGCAGGCTTCCATGCATGTGCCGGCCCGCCCCCGAACCCACGTCGCCGGCTCGGCCAGGCCCCTGCTGCAAGTCGAAGGGGTGACCCGCGACTATCCGGGACGACGCAGCTCGCTGTTCCGGCGCGCCGCTCCCTTCCGCGCCGTCGACGACGTCTCGCTGTCGATAGAACCTGGCCAGTCGGTGGCCCTGGTCGGACGTTCAGGCTGCGGCAAGTCCACGCTTGCCCGCATGATCCTGGCGCTGGACAAATCGACCTCGGGAACGATCCGTTTCTGCGACGAGACCATCACCGGCAGCAGCGAGGCGGAGCTGAAGCCGGTGCGGCGCGACATGCAGGTCGTATTCCAGGACCCCTACGGCTCCTTCGATCCGCGCCAGAAGGTCGAGAAACTGGTCGCCGAGCCGCTGCATGTGCTGGCCAAAAAACCGGCCAACGCCGAGCGGCGCGAGCTCGTGGCGCACGCGCTGCACGAGGTTGGCCTCGGGCCGCGCGACATGGACAAATATCCGCACGAATTCTCGGGCGGCCAGCGCCAGCGCCTGTCGATCGCGCGCGCCATCATCCCCCGCCCCAAGCTGGTCGTGGCCGACGAGCCGGTCTCGGCGCTCGACGTTTCGATCCGCGCCCAGATCCTCGACCTGTTCGCCGAGCTCAACCAGAAGCTCGGCATCGCCTACTTGTTCATCACTCATGACCTGACCGTCGCCCGCGCCATCACCGACGAGGTGCTGGTCATGCACGAAGGCAGGATCGTCGAGCGCGGCAAGACCGGCGCGGTGCTCGACAACCCGCAGTCCGACGCGGCCAAGGCGCTGGTGAAAGCCGCGCCCGATCTGCACCAGGCAATCGCGCGGAGGCTGCAGGAACAGGGATAGGCGGCCAGACGCGCCGTCTGCCATCGAATCCGGCTATTCCTGCGGCTTCACAACATCGACCGGGCTGATGTCGAGCAGGTCGAGCGTGCGGCGCAGGAGCTTGACCTCGTTCTCGGCCAGCTTCGAATCGGCCTTGGCGATCTCGGCCATGTGTTGGGCGAGCAGCTTGCGCCGCTCGACGTCGAGGTCGCGGAACAGCGCGATCGCCTGCGAACCATTGGTCTCGTAGCCGAAGTCGTTGAGATATTCGATGACGCTGTCGATGCTCGTCTCGGGAATGCCGAACGCCTCCTTGCAGATGCGCCGGAAGGCGACCATCTCGCTCTCCGAGACGGAACCATCGGCCAGGATCATGCGGAACAGCATCAACAATTCCGCCGACAGGACCGGATCGTCCGCGACCTTACGTACGCCGGGATCGCCGTCGAAGATCGAGCGTATCTGGTCGAGCAATGCCATTGCCATCGGCCTCCCCTTTGCGATTCCGTCGCAGATAGTTAGCGCGGAATCGGCCTTGCGCAAATGGGACGGGCATGATGGAACCTGCCGTCCCCCTCGCCGCAACCCTTGCAGCCCCCGATGCTCGATCTTGCCACCCACACCGTCGTCATGCTCGCGTTTGCCGCCTTTGCCGCCGGCTTCATCGATTCCATCGCCGGCGGCGGCGCTCTGATCACCATTCCGGCACTGCTTCTTGCCGGCTTCTCGCCGCTCGAGACGCTGGGAACCAATAAGCTGCAAGGCATGTTCGGCTCCGGTTCGGCGACCATCCACTATGCCGCGAATGGCCATGTCGATGTCCGCCGTCAGCTTCCGTCCGCCGTCCTGGCACTCGCCGGGAGCGCGGCCGGTGCTTCGCTGGCGACAATCGTGCCCGGCGACGTGTTACGCGCCCTGCTTCCGCTGCTGCTGATCGCGATTGCACTCTATTTCGCCGTCAAGCCCAACATGGGCGATGTCGACCGCGCCGAGCGGCTTTCGCCCTTTCTGTTCGGACTCACGGTCGTGCCAGCCATCGGCTTCTATGACGGCCTGTTCGGCCCGGGCACCGGCTCGTTCCTCATGCTGGCCTTCGTTGCGCTCGCTGGCTACGGCGTGCTGAAAGCGACGGCGCACACCAAGCTGCTCAACTTCGCCTCCAACATCGGCGGCTTCGCCGTCTTCGCCGCCGTCGGCGTCGTCTACTGGAAGATCGGCCTGATGATGGGCGTTGCCCAGTTCTTCGGCGCCCGCCTCGGCGCCAGCCTTGCCATCCGTATCGGCGCGAGACTGATCAAGCCGCTGCTGGTCGTCGTCTGCGTGGCACTGGCGGTGAAGCTCCTGGCCGACCCGGCGAACCCGTTGCGCCTGCTCATTGGTGTGTGACGGCCCCGCTGATACAATGCCGGCGTACGAATCATGTTGGAGGAGCCACACATGAATCTCAGTGCGCCTACTCAGCTTATTTTCATTATCTCCCTTGTCATCGCCATCATCGGCGTTCTCGCCGCTCTTGGCGTTCTTGCGTTCATTCCTCTTGCCGCAGTGTGGATTGTTCTCATCGGCTACATCGTGCTTGCCGCCGGCTGCATGATGCGCGGCGCTTAAGTCAGGCACATTCAGATCTCAGGTAACCGAAGCGCCCGGCCACAAGCCGGGCGCTTTTGATTTCGGAATGTGGTCTGCTAGATTTGGCGGGCGAGGATTGCCGATGTCGATCGAGACAGAGCGCCGTCATGAACAGGACCATTCTTTAGCCGCGAGGTTCGAGATGGTGCGGCGAGCGGCTGACGCTTCGCTTGCAGGCGCAGTCACCGACCTTTGCGGCTATCGCGAGATGCTGCCCGTCTGCTCCCGCAATGTCGAATATGCTTCGCTGACCGTGCCGCTGGTCATCAGCTTCGCCGAGCCCTTCGCCATCGGGCTTGGGCGCGACCCCGGCGACAACGATCGCTTCGCCAGCTTTGCCGCCGGCCTCTTTGCCGGGCCGGTGGTAATCCAATCCTTCGGCCGCGCCTGCTGCGTCCAGATCAACTTCACCCCGCTCGGCGCCCGCCGCTTCTTCGGCCTGCCGATGAGCGAGCTGACCGACCGCATGGTCGGGCTCGACGATGTGCTTGGCCTCGAAGGCATCGCGCTGCGCGAAAGGCTTGGCGAGGCACGGGATTGGGGCACGCGTTTCGCGATTGCCGAGAGCTTCGTCGCAGCAAGGCTGGCGGAGGCGAAGCGGATGTCAGCCGAGATCGCCTGGGCCTACCGGCAAGTCATTGGCTCTGGCGGACGCACGCGGGTCTCCGTGCTTGCCGATCAGCTCGGCTGGAGCCGCAAGCATCTCGCGGCGAAATTTTCCGACGCGATCGGCATCGGGCCGAAAACGCTGTCGCGCATCGTGCGCTTCAACCGGGCGCTCTCGCTGTCCAAGCATCAGCTCGACGACTGGGCGGGGATCGCCGCCGATTGCGGCTATGCTGACCAGGCGCATCTGGTGCGCGAATTCCGCGATCTCGCCGGCGAGACGCCAACCGCGCTCGCATAGTCTCTTTCTCCACCGAGGTAACATTTCTTCAAGACGCCGCGGCGGCCTTCGCCGAGACTGGATACCATCAACCGACACCAGGGAGATTGCCATGTCGACCGCGAACGAAGCACCTCGTCTCTACCCCGCTCTGCGCTACAGGAATGCCGCCGGAATGATCGACTGGCTGTGCGATGCCTTCGGCTTCACCGTGCGCGCCCGCTATGGCGAGGGCGACGTCGTGCATCACGCCGAGCTCGTCTTCGGCGCCTCGATGATCATGCTCGGCACCGCGCGTGACGACGACTACGGCAAGATGGTCGGCGAGCCGGGCGCCGGCGGCGGCAAGTCGATCTATGTCGCGGTGGAAGACGCCGATGCCGCCTACGCCAGGGCAAGAAAGGCCGGCGCCACGATCCTGCAGGAACTGACCGATCGCGACTATGGCAGCCGCGAGTTCATCTGCCGCGACCCGGAAGGCAGTGTCTGGTCGTTTGGCACCTACTGGCCGAAGGCAGGAGACGCCGCCAGCTAACGGGCCAGGCCAAAAATTGCGTCGCAGTCGAGATGGGTTTCCAGTTCGGCCGCGACCTCGTCCAGCGCCCGCTCGACATCGGCGCGATAGTCGATACCGCCGCCTTTGACGCCGAGGCTTTCCAGGAACCTTGCCCGGAAGGCGTCTGCGGAAAACAGCCCGTGCAGATAGGTGCCAACCACCTTGCCATCGGCGGAGATCGCCCCGTCATCGATGCCGTTGATGACGGCGGACGGCCGCGCCATGTCCGGGCCGGTGGTGCGGCCGAGATGGATCTCGTAGCCTTCCAGCGGCAGATCGAACTGCACCGAGCGGGCGCTGACATTGCGCACGGTCTTTTCCGGTTCCATCACTGTTTCGATGTCGAGCAGGCCGAGCCCCTCCGCCTCGGTAACGCTGCCCTCGATGCCGGCGGGATCGCTGACCTTGCGGCCGAGCATCTGGAAGCCGCCGCAGATGCCGACGACATGGCCGCCCCGCTTGCGATGGGCGAGGAGATCGTGGTCCCAGCCATTCTCCCGGAACTTCATGAGATCGCCGATCGTCGACTTCGAGCCGGGAATGACCACCAATCCCGCATCCGCGGGCAACGGCTTGCCGGGCGGCACGAACACCACCTCGACCTGCGGTTCGGCCTTCAATGGATCGAGATCGTCGAAATTGGCGATGCGCGAAAGCATCGGCACTGCCACCTTCAGCGCCCGCTTCTCGCCGGATGCCAGCCGTTCCAGCACCACCGAATCCTCGGAAGGCAGCCTCGCCGCCGCCTTCAGCCACGGCACCACACCGAAGCAAGGCCAGCCGGTGAACTTTCCGATCGCCTCGATGCCGTCGTCGAACAGCGAGACGTCGCCGCGGAACTTGTTGATGAGGTAGCCGACGATCATGCGCCGGTCCTCGTCCGGCAGGATGAGATGGGTGCCGACGACCGAAGCGATGACGCCGCCGCGATCGATATCGCCGACCAGCACCACCGGCACATTTGCGCGCGTCGCGAAACCCATATTGGCGATGTCGCGGCTGCGGAGATTGATCTCGGCTGGTGAGCCCGCGCCTTCGACGATGATGAGATCGGCGCCCTCGCCGACCTTCGCCCATGAGTCCAGCACGGCGTCCATCAGCCGGCCTTTCATCGCCTGGTAGTCGCGCGCCCTAGCCTCGCCGAACACCTTGCCCTGCACCACGACCTGCGAGCCGACATCGCTCTGCGGTTTGAGCAGCACCGGGTTCATGTGGACGGTCGGCGTCACGCCGCAGGCGATCGCTTGCAGCCATTGCGCGCGGCCGATCTCGCCGCCACCGGCCTTGTTGTTGCCGGGAATGTCGGCGACGGCGGCATTGTTCGACATGTTCTGCGGCTTGAACGGCCGCACCTTCAGCCCACGCTTCTTCGCCGCACGACAGAGCCCCGCGACCAGCACGCTCTTGCCGACATCGGAGCCGGTGCCTTGCAGCATGATCGCTTTGGCCGCCATCAGCCCCTGCCTTGCGTGACGGTGCCCGGGATTGTCGACTTCTGCGCCAGCGGCCCGCCACGCCAGATGTAGAGCGCGAGCAGCGGCTCCTGGCCCGTTCGCATGGCATGGCTGACGTTCGAAGGATGGTGGATCACCTCGCCGGCTTCGCGAACGTGAAATCCGCTTTCGCCCTTGTGCCACTCCGTGCTGCCGGTCAGCGGAATGTAGATCTCCTCGGCAATGTGATGGTGGTCGGGATAGACGATCGCGGGCCCGAGGATCAGCAAGCCGGCCGCGACCTCGTCATTGACGAAATGGCCGCGCGTGCCGAAAACCTCCAGCCAGCCGTAATTGTCCAGGAACGCCCGGCCGAAATCCGAGACGCTGTAGGTTTGGCCCCAGCGCAGATCGCCGCGATGCTCCGCCACGAATCGCGTCAGGGGCCGGATGTCCGGCGGCGCAAGTTCGGCGATGCGATCGAGATGGCGCAGGCAGGCGAGCCGACGCGGCTGCAGCGGACGCACCGGCATGCCCCAATCGATGCGGGCGACGGCGTCGCTGACCAGAGCGCTGTCCACGGTCCTGAGATAGGCGTGGAAACGATCGAGCAGTTCGTCGAAGACTGTCGTCACGCCATGCTCCGTTGGTCCATCCATGCACAGCCGCTCCGCGACCGGGCGGGTTGCGCGGCGGCATCATTGGTCTAGATTGACTGGCGCGCAAAGCCAAAAACGACAGGCCAGAAGGCCTAAAACGACAGGGAGCACGCCATGGACGCCGCGGTCGATGCGAGCACCAGCCAATTCGAACTCACCGAGGAGCAGCGCGCCATCCAAGAGATGGCCGAGGCCTTCGCCGCCGACCGTGTCGCACCGAACGCGCTCGACTGGGACCGTGCGAAACATTTCCCGGCCGACGTGATTCGCGAAACCGGGCCGCTCGGCCTCGGCGGCATCTATGTCCGCGACGACGTTGGCGGTTCGGCCCTCGGGCGGCTCGATGCCGTGCTGATCTTCGAGGCGCTCGCCCGCGCCGACCCGGCATTTTCCTCCTTCATCTCGATCCACAACATGGCGGCGTCGATGATCGACCGCTTCGGCAGCGAGGAGCAGCGCCAGCGTTTCTTGCCGATGCTGACCTCGATGGAATGGCTGGCGAGCTATTGCCTGACCGAGCCGGGCTCCGGCTCGGATGCCGCGGCGCTGAAGACGCGCGCGGTGAAAAGCGGCGGCGACTATGTGCTCAACGGCGCCAAGCAGTTCATCTCCGGCGCCGGCGACAGCGACCTCTATGTCGTCATGGCCCGCACCGGTGCCGACGGACCGAAAGGCATCTCGACCTTCGTCGTGCCCAAGGATGCACCAGGCCTCTCCTTCGGCGCCAACGAGCACAAGATGGGCTGGCACATGCAGTCGACCCGCCAGGTCATCTTCGAGGATTGCAAGGTGCCGGTCGAGAACCTGCTCGCCACGGAAGGCGCAGGCTTCGGCATCGCCATGGCCGGCCTCGACGGCGGCCGGCTGAACATCGCCGCCTGCTCGCTCGGCGGCGCGCAGTCGGCGCTCGACAAGGCTTTATCCTATACAGGCGAGCGCAAGGCCTTCGGCTCGAAGATCAACCAGTTCCAGGCGCTGCAGTTCAGGCTGGCCGACATGGAGACCGAGTTGCAGGCGGCGCGCATCTTCCTCTACGCCGCCGCTTCGAAGCTCGACCGCAAGGCGCCCGACGCCGGCAAATGGTCGGCGATGGCCAAGCGCTTCGTCACCGATGTCGGCTTCGACGTCGCCAACGAGGCGCTGCAGTTGCATGGCGGCTATGGCTATCTACACGATTACGGCGTCGAGAAACTGGTGCGCGACCTGCGCGTCCACCAGATCCTCGAAGGCACTAACGAGATCATGCGCGTCATCATCGCACGCGCGCTGATCGGGCGCTGAACCAGACAATTTCGGGAGAAAAACGATGGCAACCATCGCCTTCATCGGCTTGGGTAATATGGGCAATCCGATGGCCGCCAACCTGGTCAAGGCCGGGCATTCTGTGCACGGCTTCGACCTGGTGCCGGAGAACCTCACCGTCGCCAAGGAGCACGGCGTGACCGTCATGGCCAACGCCCCTGCCGCGGTGAAGGACGCCGATGTCGTCATAACCATGCTGCCTGCCGGCAAGCATGTGCTGTCGGTCTATGAGGACATCGCGCCCAAGGCGAAGAAAGGCGCGCTGTTCATCGACTCTTCCACCATCGACGTCGAATCGGCGCGCAAGGCCCACGCTATCGCCAGCAAGCACGGCCTGCTGTCGATCGACGCGCCGGTCTCGGGCGGCACAGGCGGCGCCACCGCCGGCACGTTGACCTTTATGGCCGGCGGCTCGAAGGACGCCTTCGCCAAGGCCGAGCCGGCCCTGAAGCCGATGGCTGGCCGCATCGTCCATTGCGGCGACGACGGCGCCGGACAGGCGGCCAAGATCTGCAACAACATGATCCTCGGCATCTCGATGATCGGCGTCGCCGAAGCCTTCGTGCTGGCGGAAAAGCTCGGACTGTCGCACCAGGCGCTGTTCGACGTCGCCTCGACCTCGTCGGGCCAATGCTGGTCACTCACCACATATTGCCCGGTGCCAGGGCCGGTGCCGGCCTCGCCCGCCAACCGCGACTACAAGCCGGGCTTCGCCGCCGCCCTCATGCTGAAGGATTTGAAGCTGTCGCAGGAGGCAGCGCAAGGCGCCGGCGCGGTGACGCCGCTCGGGGCCGGGGCGACGCAGCTCTACGCGCTGTTCAACGCGCAGGGAAATGCCGGCGCCGATTTTTCCGGCATTATAAATTTCCTACGCGGCAATCAGGCATAACGCCCTGCTTTCACAGGCTTATTAGCGAGTTTTTTCGGTCAGAAACCGGCAAATTTAGATTTGCTTAAGGTCTCGATAACCGGCCGGTAACGATGTGCCTATAAAACGGACTGCGAGGCGGACATATCGCATCCGCCCGGCGCTCCGGATCAGGTCTCGCGTACCGGAGCCCGTAAGTTTCGCAAGTCGCTTGTAGCGAAACGCCATGCGTATCTGGCAAAGCCGCGTTCCCGATGGGACGCGGTTTTTGCGTTTTGCACCGCCTGTATTTCGATTGCCGCGGTCGGAATTAGCGCGTGGTCTTCGTTGCCAGAGCCCGGCGTACGGCGATCTTGGGATCGCCTATCAGTCCGACATTCCTGCCCGGGGATGCTTACATGCGCCCGCGCAGACCTTCCGGATCGTAGGGCGAGTCGGCAATCACCTTTGCCGAGCGGCGCTCGCCAAGGATTGAAACTTCCAGTTCGGTGCCGGGCGCGGCGAGTTCGAGAGGCAGCAGCGCAAGTGCGATGTCGTGACAAAAACTATAGGAATAGCCTGCCGAGGTGACATGGCCGACGAGCTCGCCATCGCGGTAAACACCCTCGAAGGCGAAAGCGCTGGCACCGTCGGTATCGATCGACAGAGTGGCGATCCGGCGTCCCGTCCCCTGCTTCTGTTTCGCGACCAGCGCCGCCCGGCCGATGAAGTCCCCCTTGTCGAGGCTGACGAAGCGGTCAAGACCGCTTTCCCAGGCCGACAGTTCGGGATTCATGTCGCGGTACATGGCCCGGTAGGACTTGTCGAGACGCAGGGACTCCAGTGCTTGAAGTCCAACCGGTCTGAGCCCGTGCGCCTCGCCCGACGCCAGAAGCGCGTCCAGCAGATGCCGCTGATAACAGAGCGGATGATAGAGCTCCCATCCCAGTTCGCCTGAGTAGTTGACGCGCAGCAGGCGCACGTCGCTGGCCAGGCCGACGGTCCCGGACCGCACGCTGAACCATGGGAAGGCCTCGTTGGAGAGATCGACTTCCGTCAGCGGCTGCAATACCTCCCGCGCCTTCGGTCCAACGATTGTGAAGCTGCCGCGATCGTCGGTGACATTGCGAAGCTGCACGTTGCCGCTCTGCGGCAGCAGCCGGCTCAAGTCGTCAAAATTGCAGCGCTCGGCGCGCGGCGTCGATATGAGGTAGAACAGACCGTTCTGCAGCCGCGCCACCACATACTCGGCCTGCACGCCACCGGCCCGCGTCAGGTGATGGGCAAGGGCGACACGACCGGGACGAGGCAGCTTGTTGGCAAGGATTCCGTCGAGCCAGGCCTCGGTGCCTGGGCCGCTGACCTCGAACTTGGTCATCGGCGTCATCTCGACCAGCCCCACGGCCTGACGGACGGCCTGGACTTCCTCGGCGACGTGGTTGCCTTTGGGGGTCCAGCGCCAGCCATAGATGTTTCGCGCTTCGACACCCGCGGGCGCGAACCAGCTCGGCATCTCCCAGCCGTTCAACACGTCCCATACCGCGCCGAGCTGGCTCAGGCGATCGTAGGA
>NZ_RZOI01000590.1:0-3874 GCF_004022645.1 Mesorhizobium sp. M4A.F.Ca.ET.020.02.1.1
GCGTCCCTTGCGGGCGTGTAGGCATATTCGGCGCAGGCGGCCGTGGTCGGCATGCCGGCGACGTCGATATTGTCCTTGACGGCGAAGGGGATGCCCCAGAGCGGCCTGGCCACGGGGTCGAACGGCCCGAGCGCGTCGGCCGCGGCCAGCATCTCGGCTCTCGTCGCAAGGTGGATGAAGATGCCGGGGTCGCCAGCGGCTTCGATGCGGGCCAGCACCGTATCGATCACATCGGCGATGCCGATGCCGCTTTGGTAGGCCGCGTGCAGGCTGCCGATGTCGAAATGGATGTCGCTCATCTCGTGTCCCCCAGAATGGTCACCGGCAAATCCCACTGGATCAGCACGACGCAGCCGTCCTTCGTCCACACCGAATGCTCGGTGCCGACCGGATTGAGGATCACGCTGCCTGCCGGATAGTCGCCGTTCTCGTCGCTCTGCGTGCCTTCCAGCACGACGATGGTTTCCAGCCCGACATGACGGTGGCGCGGCACGCCGGCGCCCGGCTGGTATTTGAGCACCGCGACCGACGGTTCGACCGGACCGCCCTTGAGCAGCCAGTGCACGCCGATGCCGTCGCGGAAAGGCTCGAACACCAGGTCGCGCCAGCCGCCGTCGAGCAGGCCGGCAAAGGCAAGGTTAGGCATTCGCAATTCCCTCGAGAACCTGATCGGTCGTCGCCGTCCAGCCGACGATCGCGCCCTGCGCCCGGATCATCGCCAGGGCGGCCGCCTTGAATTCGGGAAAGTAGCTTTCCGTCGCGTCCTCGGCGACGAGGCACTCGTAGCCGCGGTCGTTGGCCTCGCGCATCGTCGTCTGCACGCAGACCTCGGTCGTCACGCCGGCAAAGATGAGTTGCCGGGCGCCGATCCGCTTCAGGTCTTCGCCGAGGCCGGTCGCGTAGAAGGCGCCCTTGCCGGGCTTCTCGATGACGATCTCGCCGGGCAGGGGCGCGAGCTCGTCGAGGATCGCGGTGCCCGGTTCGCCGGCGATCAGCACGCGCCCCATCGGACCGACATCGCCGATGCGGATCGACGCGTTGCCGCGGTCCCGCTTGGCGGGCGGCAGGTCCGACAGGTCGGGCCGATGGCACTCCATGGTGTGGATCACCGGCAGGCCGGCGGCGCGAAAGCCTTCGATCAGCCGCTTCACCGTGGGAACGATCGCGGTGATCCGGCTGACGTCGTTGCCGAGGCTGGCGCCGAAGCCGCCCGGCTCGGCGAAGTCGCGCTGCATGTCGATGACAATGAGCGCCGTCGCCTCGGGCTTGAAGGCGAAGGCGAAGGGCTGTGCTGCGATTTCCGCCATCAGTGATGCCCCGCCATGTGCTCGCCGATCGTCTGCACGCTCGCCTGCGCGATCGGCGTCTCGTAGACGAGCGCGCCGTCGGACATCACGAGGATGCGGTCGGAGAGTTCCAGGAGTTCATCGAGGTCTTCCGACATCAGCAGCACCGCTGCCCCCGCATTGCGCGCCTTCATGATGCGGGCGCGGATTTCGGCGACGGCGGAGAAGTCGAGGCCGAAGCACGGGTTGGAGACGATCAGCAGGTCGACCTCGCCGGTGAGCTCGCGGGCGAGCACCGCGCGCTGCACGTTGCCGCCCGACAGCGAGGCGATGGGTGAGGAGAGCGAAGCCGTCTTGACCTTGAACTGCTCGACCAGCCGGGCGCTGAAGGATTTGATGGCGCCGGCGCTGATCCAGCTCACCGGCTTGCCGTTGCCGTCCACGTCGAAGGTGCGGAAGGCGATGTTCTCGGCGACTGTCATCCTCGGCGCGCAGGCATTCTTGAGCGGTTCCTCCGGGATCAGCCGCACGTTGAGGGCGCGCGCCTCTGCCCGCGTCGCCGCATAGGCGGAGCCGCGCACCATCACCTCGCCGCCATTGCGCGGGCGCTGCCCGGCCAGCACTTCGAGAAATTCCTTCTGGCCGTTGCCGGAGATGCCTGCGATGCCGACGATCTCCCCGGAGCGAACGCCGAGATCCGCGATGTCGATCGATTTGTGGCCGGTGCGGTCGGGCGCCCTCAGTGCCTTCACCTTGAGCACAATCTCGGCGTCCGGCTTAGGCTCGACGCGGCTGTCCAGGGCGGCGATCGGCTGGTCGCCGATCATCATCGCCGCCATCTCTCGGTGAGAAAGGTCGGCGACCTTGCCGGTCCCGGTGAGCCTGCCCTTGCGCAGCACCGTGATGTCGTCGGCGAATGCCGTGACCTCATGGAATTTGTGGGAGATCATCAGCACGGTGAGATCGCCGGCCATGGTCATGCCGCGCACCAGGCCAAGCACTTCCTGCGCCTCGCCCGGGGTAAGCACGGATGTCGGCTCGTCCAGGACCAGGAAATTGCGGCCGAGGTAGAGCTGCTTGATGATCTCAAGCTTCTGTTTCTCGCCGGCGGCGAGCTCGGCCACCTTGACGTCGAGCGGCAGCTTGAAGGGCATGCGCTCCATGAATTGGGCAAGCGCGCCGCGCTCCTTGCGCCAGTCGATGACACCGGGCACCTTCTCGCGCGAGATGACCAGGTTCTCGGCGCCGGTCAGCGACGGGACGAGCGTGAAATGCTGGTAGACCATGCCGAGACCGAGCGCCGAGGCATCCCTGGGGCTGGCGATCGTCACCTCGCGTCCGTCGACCAGCATGTCGCCCGACGTTGGGTGGTAGAAACCCATCATGCATTTGACCAGCGTCGACTTGCCGGCGCCGTTCTCGCCGAGCAGGGCGTGGAAGGAGCCGGCCAGCACCTTGATCGAGACGTCGTCGAGCGCCGTGAAGGCGCCGAAGCGCATGGTCATGCCGATGGTCTCGACGCCGATCGCCTTGCGATGGGGAGTTCCGCTCATCGCCGGTCCCTCACGGCAATTGGGCGACGAGCGCGGCGGAATTCGACACCGCGCCGAAGACGCCGCCCTGCATCTTGATCATCTTGATCGCCGCCAGATGGTTGCCGTAGTCGGTCGCCCCGCAGCAGTCCTCCAGCATCACGCATTCGAAGCCGCGATCGTTGGCCTCGCGCATGGTGGTGTGCACGCAGACATCGGTGGTGATGCCGGTGAGCACGATGTTTGCGATGCCGCGCTGGTTGAGGATCAGTTCGAGGTCGGTGGCGCAGAACGAACCCTTGCCGGGCTTGTCGATGATCGGCTCGCCCTCGGCCGGATAGAGGTCGGGGATGATGTCCCAGCCCGGCTCGCCGCGCACCAGGATGCGCCCGCAAGGGCCGGGGTCGCCGATGCCGGCATTGATGCGGCGCGAGCGCCAGCGCTTGTTGGCGGGAAGGTCGGCAAGGTCGGGGCGATGGCCCTCGCGCGTGTGGATGATGGTGTAACCCTTGGCCCGCATGGCGGAGAGCACCGACTTGATAGGCTCGATCGGCGCCCTGACCAGCGACAGGTCATAGCCCATATGGTCGACATAGCCCCCCGGTCCGCAGAAATCGGTCTGCATGTCGATGATGATCAGCGCCGTGTTGTCCGGCCCCAGATCGCCATTGTAGGGCCAGGGATAGGGATCGGCGTCGATGTAGCGCTGGGTGATCTCGGCTCTGGCGTTCATGGCAAAACTCCGGTCTCGCGAGCGGTTCCTGGGAGGGTCACTTGGTGATCGACAGTTCGCCCGGCGCGCCGGCGAGCGTGCGGCTCGGCGACGAGGTGGCGATCATGATGATGAGGGTGAGGATGTAGGGCGCGGCGTAGAACAGGTAGTAGCCTTGCGTCACGCCCACCGACTGCAGCGCAGGACCGAGGGCGCCGGCGCCGCCGAACAGCAGCGCGGCGGCGAAGCAGCCGAGCGGGTTCCAGCGCGCGAAGATGACCAGCGCCACCGCCATCAGCCCCTGGCCCGACGAGATGCGCTCCGTCCAGCTGCCGGGATAGTAG
>NZ_RZOI01000591.1:0-3866 GCF_004022645.1 Mesorhizobium sp. M4A.F.Ca.ET.020.02.1.1
GATCTGATCGATGTTGAGATTGCTGATGCTTGGACTGGCTGGTTACCTGGCCATGCTGATTGTCCAAGAGAACTCTCGCGAAGCGGAGCCGCCTCGCGACGAAGAGCCCGCACGCGGTACGCGTAGATCATCGCCGAGGCGTCGATCGGCCAAGCGCTGATTGTCGCCGGCCGGTATCTGTAATCGGATTATAGATAGATTTCCGCGGCGCCTTCTTCATGCGCGTCTAACGTAGACTTCGGTCTCAAGCATGCGGTCGCGACCGTGTTGGGTTTCAACAATGAAGACCAACTCGCCGTCCTCGTCCTTTGTCACGCCAATCACCCGGCACGGCTCCCATGGGCAGTCTAGGCCGCCTTTGTCGTTTTTGATGAAGCGCTGACGTTCAGCGGCGTATGCTTCGATTGCAAACATGTGATTTCCATTTGTTCTCTCCTCTGTTGGTTGCCTGCGTTTGGCAGGCGGGTTGGGTTACGCGGCTTCCCGCGCAGGTTCGCTATTGTCGTTGTTGGCTTGGTATTGCCGACCGTCTTCCAACGGTCGGGCGTTACCAACGCCGACGGGGGTTATAGGGGGTGTGTGAGCAGCACCGTTGGAAGGCGTTGGTAGACCGTTGGAAGGTACCGTTGGAAGCAAGGCGGCACGCCCCTGTTTCACCTCATCCGCTACGACGACCAACCGTTGGCGCTGCCGAGAGGGAGATCCTTCGGTTATCACTGCTGCTGTGCCAGCAGCCAGCGACCTATGCATCGCTTCTTCCAGAGCCTTCTTCGACACGCCGTCGCGATCCGGCCGCTTGGCCATCACGGTGGGCGCGTAACTGGAACTGCGGTTTGGACTGACGTTCTGACCGCTGCCGTTGATGGCGGAAAGCAATCTGAGAAACACCTTGTCGGCAGCGCCAGCCAACAACCCCGCGGCCGGCGACGGCTTGCCGTCATCCAACACAAACGCGCCTTCCTGCCAACGCAGCTTCAGTTCGCCACCCTTGGCCGCATAATTCGCCTTCATGCCTTTCAATGTGCGGAGGTTGTCATCGTCCTTGTCCGCGGTGAGATAGAGACGCGCTCGCACAGAATTGCTCCATGCCGTCGACCCCGACGTGCCGGTGCCGGTCTGCATGCCGGCGACTGACGGATGCGACAGCAGCACGATGGCGCAGTTGATCTTTATCGCGAGCTTGCGAAGCATGGAGATGAACTGGCGGACTTGGCTACGCTTGATCTCGTCGCCACCGAAGAGGTCGGCGGACGTATCGAGGATGATGAGCTTGGGCTCGTAGCTCTCAGCAAAGTCGGCAAAGTCTAGCCACAGCGCGGTCGGCTGCATAACGCCATGCTTATCCGGTGCCGATAGAAGCGCATCCATGTCCGCAGCTGGCAGCAACCGAAAAAGGTGCAAGTCGGACAGGTCGCCGCCCAACGCCTTAGCGATATCTGCAAGCCGACGATGAAACTCGTCCGCCTCATCTTCGGCGCCAAGATAGATGACCTTGCCGCCCCACGGCTCGAGCCCGAGAGTTTCGACGCACATTGCACCTGCTGCCCCAATCTGCGCCGCCAGGAGGCTTTTTCCCACGCCGCCGTCACCGGTAAGCAACGTCACCTGCCGCATTGGGATCATATCCGGCACGTACCACTGCCGCACGGGGATCTGCTCGCCGTGCCAATGTGCAGGGTTTACCCAAACAAGCTCGGCCGGCTCCGCCAACGGCTTGCGCCCGCCCTTGATGGTGTAGGTATACGGCTCGCCGTCGTCGCCAATGCCGATGGTTACTTGCTCACCGTCGACGGTTGCTCGGTAGATTGATGCGTGGCCACCAACCGGGCTGGTTTTGTGGATCTCTCCGCCATAGCGCTTTTGAAGACGTTTCAGACGTATGATGCACTCGGCCGCGTCGTGGCCACGCGGAACGGGCGTATCGGAAGGGCGAAGGTGCGGGCCGGTGCGGAAGTTGCCGCGATTGCCGCGGTCGAACAATACTACCGCGCCGTGCTTGCTAGCCTCGATTACCGTTCCAGCGCCATGTGTGTCGTGCTCGACGCGATCGCCAACCTTGTAAGTGTTCTCAGGCTGCTGCGGTGCGGTCATGCGGCTTACGCTCCTCAAGCGCGGCCAGAGCAGCGCGGGCGATTTCATCGACTAGGGCAGGGGAGAAGGTGACGCAGCGCTGGCCTTCTGCATTCGGCGCATACACCGAAAAGCCACCTGCAGAACGCTGTTTAAGGCGCAGGCCGAAAAGCCTAAGTTCGTCGCTTAGCGCGATGTCGAAGCGCGCGACGGTTTGGCCGTAGCCTGGCGGCTCTGGGCGTATATTCATGATTTGCAAGGACGGAATCCTTATCCTGAAAGTTAGGTAACAGCGAAAAAACGCTATGGGATTCTATGATACAAAGGTTAGGCGATACTCGCGCTAAACGATTGTTTTAATTTAATTTTGTTAATCCTGCCGGGATCGCCAATACTTTCAGTTGCTTGACTTGTCGCCCCGCATGCAAAATGCCCCGGACGATGCCGGGGCCTGCTTTCGACGTGCCGCAGCTACCTAAAATTTGTACGCAGCGCCGATGCGGAGGTCGTTGATCGAGAGCCGATCCTCGAGAGGAGACCAACCACCACCGACCTGGAACAGTTTCTTGCCGAAATCGCTGTAGCGATATTCAGCGCGAACGACCAAGTTGTCGGTCGCCGCGTATTCCAAGCCCAGGCCCAATGTCCACCCTGTTCGGGTCGCATCGTGCGAGAATGGAAGGCTCTGTGTCTCATTCACGTTCTGGCGCGCAACGGCCAACCCCCCGGCGAAATAGGGCAAGAAGCGATCAACGCTGTAGCCAACTTTGCCGCGAAGCGCGGCAGTCCAGTCAACCTTTGATCCATAGCGGAAGAATGTGTCCGGGATGCTGGAGCCGATATAGTGGCCTCTCACGCCATCCTTCTTCAGACCCGCGAATGTGAAATCGGCATCGGCGCCGAGAACAACACCATTGTCGAACTGATAATTGTAACCGCCATATATGCCCCCCAAGACGCCAGCGGGCTTCGCGGGAACCTCGTAATAGCCGGTGTTGTCGAACGAGAGGAACGTCCAATCATCTTTACCCCAGCCATATCCTGCCTGCGCGCCAACATAAGCCCCTGACCAATTGTAAGTTGATGCAACCGGCAGTTGCGAACCGGCCTCCGTGGCCAAAGCGCTAGTGGTCAGGAGCCCTAGTATTGCTGCGGTCTGAAAGATAAATCGCATGCTGCCCACCCCTCGAGATTGATGGTGCATGAGTGGCACATTTTTTTTGTGTGAGGGAATGGCTGACAGCGCTCGGTTGTATTTTTCCAGCCAGGTGTTTCCCAAATGCATCTCGGCGCATGTCCCCAAAAGAGCAGACTATGCGCATTTCAGGCGCCCGGCGCTCCGGACTCACTCCACCAGCACATGCGCCTCGCGCGCGGCGCCGATGAACGCGTCCCTGGCTGCGTCGGCCGAGACCTCGCCGCTCATCGCCCGGCGGCAGGCGCGCAACGCCGAACCGTGCAGCGCGCTGCCGGCGTCGCGCCATTGGCCCGCCAGCAGTTCTGCCGCCTGCTGTGCGCTGGAAATGTGCCTGATCGCGCCCGCGACACCCACCGAAACCGTGACCGGCCTCGAAAACCATCCCTGGGTCATGTCGGGAACCCTCATTGCCTTAACCCAACTAAACGCAGAAAAGGGCGCCGGGTTTCATTGCCGGTCTCAACAGGGCGTAAGGGCCGCCTTGGCCGCTCCCGCGGCCTTGGCGCGGCCGCCTTGAAACGGGCGGGGCGCCGCAAATGCGGCGCAAAAAATCGTTATATTCTTGCTGAAAGAGCGCCGTGCTGGTACTCCTTGATAG
>NZ_RZOI01000592.1:0-3865 GCF_004022645.1 Mesorhizobium sp. M4A.F.Ca.ET.020.02.1.1
GGAACCGCCAGCGCCACCAGCAGGATCGTGTTGATCAGGAGGTCGCCGACGCGCGGACGGAAGATCAGCGCCGAGACCGTCTCCCAGCCGGTCTGGACCGCGATCCAGATGATGAAGGCCAGCGGCAGCAGCGCAAGCAGCGAGACCAAAGCGGCGGCAAGCAGGATCCAGGACGTCGATCGCCGGCGTCGCGGGCGCCCCGCCGCCGGCAGGCCCGAATGGATGAGGTCGACCGCCGCTTGCATCAGACCGGACGCCGCGCCGCATCGGCCCGCGGACGAAGGTGGCCGAAGGCGCGCTGATCGCAGCCAGGAACGCAGCTTGTCGTCATCGACGATGCCATCTCTAAAACAGAGCGCTCCCGCGGAAAGCGAAGTCCCGCAGGAGCGCAGTCGGTTGCCCTTTTAGGACGAACGCGAACTAAAGCAAGCCGGCTGCCGTCATCAGATCGGTCACCTTCTTGGAGTTCAGCGTCGTCGGATCGACTTTCGGCGCCTGCAGGTCGGCCAGCGGCACCAGCTTTGGGTTGGAGTCAGCGCCCTTGCCGACCGCGTATTCGAAGGAGGTGCCGTTCTTCAGCACGTCCTGGCCACCTTTGCCGGTCACCCATTTCAGGAACGCCTGGGCTTCCTTCGGGTACTTGCTCGAAGCCAGCACGCCGCCGCCGGAGATCGAAACGAAGGCGCCCGGATCCTGGTTCTTGAAATAGTGGAGCGCGACGTTCTTGCTGTTCTCGCCGGTCTTGGCCTGATCGCCGAAATAGTAATAGTGGTAGATCACGCCGCCTTCGATCTCGCCAGCATTGACCGCCTTCATCACGGTGTTGTTGCCCTTGTAGGCGGTGAAGTTCTCCTTCATCGCCTTCAGCCAGTCGGTCGTGGCGGGCTCGCCCTTCAGCTGTAGCAGCGCGCTGACGATGGCCTGGAAATCGGCGCCCGATGGAGAGGCGGCCCAGCGGCCCTTCCAGCTCGGATCGGCGAGGTCGATCAGTGACTTGGGCAACTGGTCTTCCTTGAGCTTGGTCTTGTCATAGGCAAAGACGGTGCTGCGGGCGGCAACGCCGACCCATTTGCCGGTGGCCGGCTGGTACTCCTGCGGCACCTGCGCCAGCGTGTCGGCGTCGACCGGCGCGAACAGGCCGGCAGCCTCAACGAGCGCCATGGCGGGCGAATTCTCGGTCAGGAACACATCGGCTGGCGAGGCCGCGCCCTCGGCGACGATCTGGTTGGAGAAATCGCTGTCGCCGCCATTGCGCAGCGTGACCTTGATGCCGGTTTCCTTGGTGAAGCCAGCTGCCCATTCCTTGGCCAGGCTCTCGTGCTGGGCGTTGTAGACGACGATGCCGGCATCCTCGGCAATGGCCGGGGCGGCAAACAGGCCGAGCGCCAGCACCGTGGCGCCGGCAAGCGTGGAAAGGGCTATTCTCATGGGCGTCGTCCTCGATCTGATGGTCTTGGTTGGCACGGCTGCACCTACCAATACCTGATTAAGGTCAACATTGCAGGCCTGCTTCATTCGGTCGCCGGGCGCAACCTTTCGTGATTTTGCGGCACTTTGGCTTGGACATTATTTCGCCGGCCACGTAACAAATCAGCGCCGAGGCGCGAACATCGGGGGAGAAAACTCTTGTGACCGGCAACAACGAGGCCGAGCTTTCCCGGTTGCTCAAGGCCGCGATCGCGGGAGACGAAACGGCTTACGCCGGCTTTCTAACGCGGACGGCCGCTCTCGTGCGCGGCTTTGCCCGGCGCAAGATCGTTCAGGGCGGGGTCGACCCCGAGGATGTCGTGCAGGAAACCTTGCTGGCCATTCACGTCAAACGGCATACCTGGCGCCAGGACGCGCCGGTGCTGCCATGGATCTACGCCATTGCGCGCTTCAAGCTGATCGACGCCTTCCGGCGGCGCGGGCGGCGCATCGAGGTCGAGATCGACGAGATCGCCGAGACCTTCGCCGAGCCGGAAACCGAGACGGTGAGCGAACGCGACATCAACCGCGTGCTGGAGAGCTTGCCGCCGGCGCAGCGCTCGGTGGTCTCGGCGGTGTCGGTCGAGGGCCGCTCGATCGGCGAGACGGCGGCGAAATTCGGTATCAGCGAGACGGCGGTCAGGGTGTCGCTGCATCGCGGCCTTGCCGCCATAGCCAAACGGTTCGGACGACAGTGACATGAGGACCGAGGATCTCATCAAGGCGCTCGACGCCGATGTCCGCGGCAAGGCGATGCCGCTCGGCTCCGCCTGGTGGATGGCCATCGCGGCGGCGGGGGCAATCGCGGCGGCGGTGTTCTGGCTAACCATCGGTCCGCGTCCCGATCTCATGTCGGCCATGCACACCATGCGGTTCCTGTCCAAATTCGTCTTCACCATCGCGCTCGCCGTCAGCGCCTTCGTGTTGATCCGGGCCCTGTCGAGCCCCGGTGCGCCGACCTCCCGGGCGATGGCGTGGATGGCCGTCGCGCCCGTGTTGGTGGCCGTGGCGGTGATCCTCGAACTTTTCGTGGTGCCCCGGGTCGAATGGGGCACGCGGCTGGTCGGCTCCAACATGATGATCTGCATGACCTTCATCCCGCTGATCGGCCTCGGGCCGCTCGCCGTCTTCCTGAGGATGCTGCGCCATGGCGCTCCGACGCGGCCGGTGCTGGCGGGCGCGGTCGCCGGCCTGCTCGCCGGCGGAGTATCGGCGACCTTCTATGCCGTGCACTGCTTCGACGACTCTCCGCTTTTCGTCGCCACCTGGTACACGATCGCGGTTATCATCCTCACCGGCCTCGGAGCGCTCGGCGGGCGGTTCTTCGTACGCTGGTAGCGCCGCGCACACCGATCCTTAATCATGCCGGCAATTGTTTGCCGGTTAGCATCGTCGCTTGCGTCCCCGATGCAACCTTTCCTTAAAATCGATCCGCCAGGGTTGCATCGGCGTGCGATTGCGCATTGGGGTGGAACACTTTGTGACGTGGTGGAATTGGAAAGGCCCGCGGGCCGGCAGATACGCAGCGCTGATCCTGATGGCGGTCGGCCTTGTCGCCGCCGCGGCCTCGATCCTGTCGTCGCGCCTTGATCTCGGCGCCGAGACCCTCAAGCTCAGCCTGCAGGTGTCAGACGCCATGATCGCGGCGTCCCTGTTCCTCGCCGCCTTCTTCATCCGCCAGATCGTCGACGACCGCCGCCAGATCGCCGAAAGCGAGCAGCGCTTCCGCCGCGCCATGGAGGACTCGGCAATCGGCGTCGCCATCGTCGGGCTCGATGGCCGCATCGTGCAGACCAACCCGGCCTTCGCCGCCATGCTCGATTACAGTCGCGAGGAGATCGAGGCGAAAACCTTTTTCCAGATCACACATCCCGACGACCTGCAGATCGGCCGGGACACGATGGTGAGCCTGAAGGAAGGCAAGATCGATTCCTTCCATTTCGAGAAGCGATATCTCAGGAAGGATGGGACGCCGGTCTGGGCGCAGCTTGCCGGGTCGGTGATCCGCGACGAGGAGAGCGGCCGGCCGCTCTATCTGGTGTCGCAGATCGAGGACATCGACGCCCGCAAGAAGTCCGAGGCGCGCATCGCGGAGGCCGAAACGCGCTGGAATTTCGCGCTGGCCAGCGCCGGCCAGGGCGTCTGGGATTTCAATCTGCGCAAGGGCGGCACCACCTATTCCGCCACCTGGGTGAAGATGCTGGGCTATGCCGATGGCGAGCTGGACGGCGACCCCGATCGCTGGCTGGCGATGATCCATCCGGACGACCGAGCGATTGTCGACGAGGCCGATCGCGCCCATCTCGCCGGCGAGACGCCGTTCTTCGAGGCCGAGTACCGCATGCGCCACAAGTATGGCCATTGGATCTGGATCCTCGACCGCGGCAAGGCTCTCGAG
>NZ_RZOI01000593.1:0-3864 GCF_004022645.1 Mesorhizobium sp. M4A.F.Ca.ET.020.02.1.1
CTGCGCAAGACCACACCGCGCGTCGCCCGCAAGCCCGACGACGCGGCGGTGATCCTGTTCACCTCCGGTTCCGAAGGCACGCCGAAGGGCGTGGTGCTTACCCACCGCAACATCCTCGCCAACGCCGCCCAGGCCGCCTCGCGCATCGACTTCCACTCGGGCGACAAGGTGTTCAACGTCCTGCCGATCTTCCATTCCTTCGGCATGACGGCGGGCACGGTGCTACCGCTGATCTCGGGCGTGCCGGTCTATTTCTACCCCTCGCCGCTGCACTACCGCATCGTGCCTGAACTGGTCTACGCGTCGAATGCGACGATCATCTTCGGCACCGACACGTTCCTCTCA
Organism: Mesorhizobium sp. M4A.F.Ca.ET.020.02.1.1; assembly: GCF_004022645.1. NCBI lineage: Bacteria > Pseudomonadati > Pseudomonadota > Alphaproteobacteria > Hyphomicrobiales > Phyllobacteriaceae > Mesorhizobium > Mesorhizobium sp. M4A.F.Ca.ET.020.02.1.1. The sequence goes on from NZ_RZOI01000593.1 coordinate 346, forward strand.
GGCTATGCGCGCACGGCGCATCCTTACGACTTCCGCTCGGTGCGCTACTGCTTTGCCGGCGCCGAGCCGGTCAAGGCGGCGACGCGCATGACCTATATGGAGAAGTTCGGCCTGCGCATCCTCGAGGGCTACGGCGTGACCGAGGCGGCGCCGGTGATCTCCATCAACACGCCGATGTACAACCGGTCCGGCAGCGTCGGCAAAATCATGCCCGGCATGGAGTATCGGCTGGATCCGGTGCCCGGCGTCGAAAATGGCGGGCGGCTCTACGTGCGCGGCCCGAATGTCATGTCAGGCTATCTGCGGGCCGAGAAGCCGGGCGCGCTCGAGCCGCTGGAAGACGGCTGGCATGACACCGGCGACGTTGTCTCCATCGATGAGGCGGGCTTCATCACCATCCGCGGCCGCGCCAAGCGTTTCGCCAAGATCGGCGGCGAGATGATCTCGCTGGCTGCCGTCGAGGCGCTGGCCGGCGAATTGTGGAAAGGCTCGCTGTCGGCCGTCGCAACCGTGCCGGATGCCCGCAAGGGCGAAAAGCTGATCCTGATCACGGAGGCTGCGAACGCTACCCGCGCGGATTTCCTGGCCTTCGCCAAGGCCAACGGGGCCATGGACCTGATGGTGCCTGCCGAGGTGCGCGTCGTTGCGAAAGTGCCGGTGCTCGGTTCCGGCAAGCTCGACTTCGCCGGCGTGACGAAGTTGGTGCGCGGCGAGGAAGACCTGAAGGTCAAGGCCGCCTGACGCGGATACGCGAACGGGCCGGCGCAAAACGCCGGCCCGCCAGGGCTACTGTCGGCCCGACTTTGCCATTGTTTCGCGCGCGCGGATCGATGGGCAAGGCATCGCGCTTCAGACTATTTTGCCACCTCGTCCAAAGACCTTCTGCAACACGAGCTTCAGCCGCTTGAACTCGTAGCGGCGCCGCAATTTGGCCAGCGTCGCTCGGTGGGCGGCGTCGATTTCGGGCAGCGAATCCGGCGCTGTCGCCTGGGGCAGCGCGAGCAGCGCGTTGGCATGGAGGTCGGCGAAAGGCTGCGGGTCATAAGTAGCGAACGGCGTCGGCGGGTCGCTCAGCACGGTCGGATTGCTGTTGATCTCGAACACTGTGGGCTGGCCGTTGGTCAGCGTGTAGTCGATGCGCCCGTATTGCATACGGGCCTTTTCGAAGACCTGCATCACCCATTCGGCATGTGGGTTCGCGGCAATGTAGGCCCTGATCTCGTCGATATGCGCCGGCAGGAACTCCTCGTTCGAATTCTTGACGAACCAGGATTTCGACATGGCAATATGCTGGGCGTAGATCGTATCGCCGACCCGATAGGCGGCGAATTTCCGGTAGTATCCGTCCGGCCATGGCGCGCCGGTCATCTCCACCACGATCGGCCGCACCAGCCTGCGACCGTCCGGCCGGGCGAGTGCCGCGTCGAGCGCCGTCCGGTCGTGCAAAAGCGGCGGCTCTTCGTAGAGTGCGCCCACCTCGTCGCGGATGAAGACCGGATAGCGCATCGTGTCATCGAGCTGGTCCAGCCTGAACGCGCGAAAAAGGTTGCCGCCATCGTCACCAAGCACACGCAGCAGATCGAAGCGCTGCAGGCTGGCGGTCGGGTGGTTGAGCTGCTTCAGGCCCGCTTGCCGCGCCAGCGCGGCGCTCAGGTCTGATGCCCGCTTCATCTCCTCGGCGGTCAGCCGGTCCATGTCCGACCAGATCACCACGCCGGCGCGAACGCCGCGCAGCAATCCGGCATCCTCATAGCGAACCAGCCGGAACGATGCTTGCAGATCTGTGCGGTGATAGAGAAGCACAACCGCATGCGTGTAAGCGTGCTTTCTATGTGTGACGTAGAATATCAAGCGATTGCGCCCCCCGATCCGCAGAATTGCAAACTGCAGTCTTGCTGACTAGCAAAAAGCTGCTACGCGCCCTATAGCGCATGGGCAAGCCGGGTGGCCGAGAGATGAACGTCGAGAATAATGCGCTTCCAATCCGGAAGCTGGACGCGGACGACATGCCGCTGCTGATGGAGCTTGAAGCTGCCGCCTGGGCCGGCCCGCTGCAGGCCAGCGAGGCGACCATCCGACGCCGGCTGGCGCTTGGCCACACCATGCTGGGGGCGATCGACGGTGACGTGCTTGCCGGCACGCTCTGCTTCACCGAAACCAGCCAGGACCCGCTGGTGCGTGCAGACTTTCCCGCGAATTTCGATGCCTTTGCGTCGCTGCCGCGCAGCGAGCCGGTGCACTCTCTTTATGCCTACAATCTCTGCGTCCGCCCCAGCCACCGCGGCGGCAACACGGCGATCCGGCTGCTGAAAGAGATGGAGCGCCACGGCCACCGCCTCGGCGCGCGCTGGCTGATCGGCGACGGCCGCTGCTCGGCCTATGCCGGCTCATCCGGGGGCGACGACGACCAGGTCAGGGCCGACCCGCGGTTTCGCGCTACCATAGACCGCTGGAACGAGACCGGCATAAGGCCGCCGCTGGAAGAGATTATCCGCGATCCGCTTCTGCGTCTGCACTACCGCGTCTACGACTGCGAATTCCTCTACGTCATTCCGGATTTCTTCCCGCAGGATGCCGCGTCCGGCGGTTTCCGGGTCATCTCGGCCAAGGACCTCAAGAAATGACGTGCGAGCCGGCCGCAGCATGACGGCTCCGTTCTTCGATCCGTTTGCGCTCGGCGACGATCCGTTCGCGCATTTTGCCGAGATGCGCGCACTGGGCGGCATAGCGCGCGGCGCGGCGCCCTATCCCCAACTCGCCGACGCGCATTACGTCTTCAGCCATGAGCTGGTGTCCCGCGTTCTGAAACATCCCGCCCTGCTGCAGGCGCCGCCCGGCAGGTATGAGGAGGTCCGCCGCAAGCTTGTCGACCAGGCGCCAATGGCGCTGCTCAGCCGGTCGGTGATGCTAGCCGATCCGCCGCAGCATGGCGGGCTGCGCCGGCCGGTTGCAGGCTTCCTCTCCAGACCCACCGTCGAGGCGCTGACACAGGGCCTGCGGGCGCTAAGCCGCGAGTTGGTCGACCGGGCGATGGCGGACGGCCGCATCGATGCCGTCGCCGGGCTCGCCGTGCCGGTCTCCTTCTGGCTGCTGCAGGAAATCATGGGCATCGAGATCGAGGATCCATGGGCGTTGAAATCGGTGACCAGCCGCATGGCTGGTGCGTTCGACCTGCGAACAGACCAGCCGCCGGCTGCCAGCGCCGCGGCCTATGGCGAATGCCGGGCCTTTGTCGAGGAGCGGCTGGCGCAACAGGCCTTCCGGCCGGACGGAATGGTCGCCCGCATGGCGCGGGAAGTCGCCGAAGGGCGCTGGTCGCGCGAAGACATGGTGGCCAACGTCGTGTTCATGCTGTTTGCCGGACAGGAGACCGTCGTCGACGCTTTCGGCAACGCCGTGGTCGCGCTGCACCGTTTTCCAGAGCAGCGCACCCTGCTCGAGCGCCGGCTTGTCGACTGGAGCAGCGCCGCCGCCGAATTGCTGCGCTTTGGCGCCTCCGTGCAATACGCGGTCGCGCGC
>NZ_RZOI01000594.1:0-3857 GCF_004022645.1 Mesorhizobium sp. M4A.F.Ca.ET.020.02.1.1
CGTAGCGCCGTTTCAAGAACAGATGCAGAAGCACGAAGAAGCGTTTGGCCAGATCCTTCTCGCGCTCACCCATCGATCCGGACACATCCATCAGGCAGAACATCACGGCACTGGCATTCGGCAGCGGCCGGGGATCGAAGCGATTGAAGCGGATGTCGATCGGATCGACATAGGCGATGCGTTTGCGGCGGCGCTCCAGCCGTTCGAACTCCTTGCGCAAATCCGCGACACGCAGACGCGTCGCTGCGCTGGCCGGCTGAGAGTCCAGCGCGGCGATCTGCCCGGCGATGGCATCCACGTCCGCCTGCTTCGGCCGCCTCAACGCTATGCGGCGGCCATGACTGTTGCGCATCGTACGCGCGACGTTGATGTTGGTCGGCGAACCGGTTGTCGCGAAGCCGGCGCGCTGCGACTTGAAGGCGAGGATTTCCTTGAGGTTGAGCTTGACCATGTCGGGCAGTTCGAGATCCTCGAAAAACAGATCGAGAACCTCCTCACGCGACAGCACGAAACGGAAATCGTCTTCCGAGACTGTGTCGCCCGGAGACGACGACCCGGCGCCGCCGCCCTGGCCGGGTTTGGGGATCAGGTCTCCCGGAGAGAAACTCTTGTTGCCGGGCAGGATGTGCTGGCGCCGCCCGCTGTTCCTGGCATCGTTGAAGCTCGGCTCACCGGTACCTTTTTCCGGCATCGGCACGGCGTATTCCCTGTCCGCCTCGGCGATCCGGCCGGTGCGTATGCGGTCGCGTATGCTGCGCTTCAGTTCTTCCCGCGCGCGCCGGAGGAAGCGCTGGCGATTGCCCAAGCTCTTGTCCTTGGGATTCAGGCGGCGGTCGATGAAGATCGGCATGGAACCCCCGGGCGTTCTCAACCCGCCTTGTTCACCCGCATGTACCAGTCCACCAGCCGACGCACCTGACGCTGGGTGTAGCCACGCTCGACCATGCGCTGCACGAATTCATTGTGCCGCTTCTCGGTGACGCTGTCCTGCTTGGAGCCGAAGCTGATCACCGGCAGAAGGTCTTCGACCTGGCCGAACATGCGCTTTTCGATGACCTCGCGCAGCTTTTCATAGCTTGTCCACGACGGGTTGCGACCGTGATTGCGCGCCCGGGCTCGCAAGGTGAATTTCACCACTTCGTTGCGGAAGTCCTTGGGATTGGCGATGCCGGCCGGCTTTTCGATCTGTGACAATTCGTTGTCCAGCACCTCGCGGTTTAGGATCTGGCCGGTGTCGGGATCCTTGTAGTCCTGGTCCTCGATCCAGGCATCGGCATAGGCGATGTAGCGGTCGAACAGGTTCTGGCCGTATTCGCTGTAGGACTCCAGATAGGCCTTCTGGATCTCGTGGCCGATGAATTCGGCATAGCGCGTGGCGAGTTCAGACTTGGTGAACTCGAGATAGGCGGCTTCCGTCTGCTTCGGAAATTGCTCCCGCTTGATCGCCTCCTCCAGGATGTACATCAGGTGAACAGGATCGGCGGCCACTTCCTTGGTGTCGTAGTTGAAGGTCTGCGACAGGATCTTGAAGGCAAAGCGCGTGCTGACGCCGGTCATGCCCTCGTCGACGCCGGCGGCGTCGCGGTATTCCTGCACCGACTTCGCCTTCGGGTCGATCTCCTTCAGGCTCTCGCCGTCATAGGCGCGCATCTTGGTGTAGCGCGGTGAATTATCGTGCTCGGCCAGGCGCGTCGAGACGGTGAAGCGGCTCAGAATATCGAGAACTTCCGGAGCGCAGGGGCTGGCCGCCAATTCGCTTTCGCGCAGCAGCTTCTCGTAGATCTGCCTCTCTTCGGTAACCCGCAGGCAATAGGGAACCTTGACCACAAGGATGCGATCGAGAAACGCCTCGTTGTTCTTGTTGTTCTTGAACTGCTGCCATTCTGATTCGTTGGAATGCGCCACGACGATGCCCTGGTAGGGGAAGGCGCCGAAATTCTCGGTGCCGTTGTAGCTACCCTCCTGCGTGGCGGTCAGCAGCGGATGCAGGACCTTGATCGGCGCCTTGAACATCTCGACGAATTCGAGCAGGCCCTGCGTCGTGCGATTGAGCCCGCCGCTGTAGGAATAGGCGTCCGGGTCGGACTGGCTGAAATTCTCCAACTGCCGGATGTCGACCTTGCCGACCAGAGCCGAAACATCCTGGTTGTTCTCGTCTCCCGGCTCGGTCTTGGCAATGCAGATCTGGCGCAGCCGCGACGGCATCAGCTTGACGACGCTGAATTTGGAGATGTCTCCGGACAATTCGTCGAGGCGCTTGGCCGCCCATGGCGAAATCAGCCCGTTCAGCCGGCGGCGGGCTATCCCGTATTTGTCCTCCAGCAGGTCGCCCATGTGGTCGGGGTTGAAAAGGCCGAGCGGCGATTCGAAAACGGGGCTGATCTGGTTGCCGGCCTTCAGCGTGTAGATCGGCCGCTGCTCCATGAGCTTCTTCAATCGCTCGGCGAGTGATGACTTGCCGCCGCCGACAGGACCGAGCAGATAGAGAATCTGCTTGCGCTCCTCGAGCCCCTGGGAGGCATAGCGGAAATAGCCGGCGATACGCTCGATCGTATCCTCCATGCCATAGAAATCGGCGAAGGACGGATAAACCTTGACGGTCCGGTTGGAGAAAATGCGGCCGAGCCGCTCGTCCTTGCTGGTGTCGATCAGGTTTGGCTGGCCAATCGCCGCGACCATCCTTTCGGGCGCCGAGGCATACATCGATTTGTCTTCGCGGCAGGCAAGGAGGAATTGCTGGAGGCTGATCTCTTCCTGTGCGGCATTGGTATAGATCTCCGAGAACAGGTCGAAGACGTCGGATTGGTTCTCGCGCATGATTATGTGCCCTCGGAGCCGCTCTGGCTGCCAGTCGGCTCATCACATATTCAACTGCCGGAAAGCGTTGTTGGTTCCCTCCAATTGAAGAAGAACACGTGCAATCTGGCGTTGACCTCCGGCAAGGCACCCGATGTGGCCGAAATGCCTGCCTGTAGAATAACGTGGTGATTGCCAGTCTACCTTCAAGGGTAAATTTCGATTGGTTTTCGCATTCGCATCTCGCAGCCGGGATTCAGGGGCAAGCACGAATGCCCGGACGTCGCCTCGCCGCCGGACTTTCAAGCTCAGGTCATTACCAATCCTTAACTGGACGCCTGTGGCGCGCATGTGCACTCTGCCAATGAAAACGGCCGGAGGTGGTGATGATCGATCGGCGCAGTCTCATCATGGCATCGATGGCGGCACTGATGCCCGCTGGGGCATTCGCCGCGCAGCATCTCAGCCAGCCCACGCGGCAGAGCTTCGACTACGGCCCGGCCAGGCTCGATATCTACACGCGCGACGGCTTCAGGGGCCGGCCTGTCGTCTTCTTCATCCACGGCGGTGCGTGGCGGATCGGCAACCGCAACAACGTCGACGCCAAGCCCGGCTTCCTGCTCGACAACGGCTTCCTGTTCGTCTCGATCGACTATCGCATGCTGCCCGAGGCCAACGTGGCCTCGGCGGATTGCCCGGCGTCGCCGCGCTGGTGCTCGATGATACCAAAGCCTACGACATCGAGGCACTGGCCAAGGCGCAGGGCGGCAGGCTGCGGCCGATCTACGCGCAGGCCTTCCCCGACCCGGCCCGATGGCGCGCGCTGTCGCCAGCGACCTATATCGGGAGCGGCAAGCATCCGCCTGTCTTCGTCGCCTATTCGAAAGCGCCGATCCGCGCGGTCGCCGCCCGCGCCTTCACCGATCGGCTGCGGGTGGCCGGCACAAAGGTCACGCTGTTCGACGGCAGCGCCTATACGCACATGGCGATCAACCGCCGCATCGCCCTCCTCGCCGAAGCGGCGGTTGATCGCCATGTGCGTATAGGCGCTGCCGTCGAAC
>NZ_RZOI01000595.1:0-3853 GCF_004022645.1 Mesorhizobium sp. M4A.F.Ca.ET.020.02.1.1
ATCGAGATCGAGCGATAGCCGAGGCCGATCAGCGCCATTGCGGATATGGGTTTTCCGGCCAGTTCGCCGCACAGCGTCACCGGCGTGTGGTTGCGCACGCCGGCGTCGGCGATCGTCTTCAGAACCCGCAGGAACGGCGCCGACAGCGTGTCGAAGCGGTCCGACAATTGCGTGTTGCCGCGATCGACCGCCATGACGAACTGGAACAGGTCGTTGGAGCCGACCGAGACGAAGTCCACCGCCTTCATCAGTTCGTCTAGCTGAAACAGCAGCGACGGCACTTCCAGCATGGCGCCGAGCTTCAAGCTGGTCGGCAGATGGTGTGCAAAGCGCGACAGGTGCCTGACCTCTCGGTCGATGATCTCGCGCGCCTGCGCGATCTCGCCGAGCTCCGTCACCATCGGCAGCATCAGCTTGAGCTCTCGGCCGCCGCAGGCCTTGAGCAAGGCACGGATCTGCGTCCTGAGCAGACCCGGGCGGTCGAGGGTGAGCCGGATCGCCCGCCAGCCGAGCGCCGGGTTCTCCTCCTGCAACGCCCCCTTGAAGTAAGGCAGCACCTTGTCGCCGCCGATGTCGATGGTGCGAAAGGTCACCGGCTTGCCGCGCGCGGCATCGAGCACGTCGCGATAGAGCCGCTCCTGCGCCTCGGCGCGCGGAAAGGTCGAGGCGACCATGAACTGCAGCTCGGTGCGGAACAAGCCGATTCCGGCCGCGCCCGACTCGGCAAGCTGCGGCAGGTCGACAGCAAGCCCGGCATTCATCAGCAGATCGACAGCAACACCGTCCTTGGTCACCGACGGCTTCTTGCGCAGCTCGCGATAGACCTCCTGCCGCCGCGCGCGGAAGCGCACCTTCTCGGCATAGGCGGCTTCGAGGTCGGGCTGCGGCCTGAGGTGGATCGTGCCCTCCTCGCCGTCGACGATGATGGCGTCGCCGTTTTCCGCCATGGAAACGGCGCCCTTCATCTGTCCGGCGACGGGAATGCCCATGGCTCGCGCCACGATGACGACGTGGCTGGTCGCGGCCCCGTCCTCCAGCACGACGCCGCGCAGCTTGTCCCTGGGGTAGTCGAGCAGTTCGGCCGCGCCCATCGAGCGGGCGACGAGGATGGCATCCTTCGGCAGCGACGCCGCGACATCCTCCGGCCCGCGCCCCATCAGTTGGCGCAGCAGGCGGTTGGCAAGGTCATCGAAATCACTCATCCGCTCGCGCAGATAGGGGTCGGTCATGTGCAGCATGCGGGCGCGCATGTCGCTCTGCACCTTCTCCACCGCCGCTTCCGCCGTCAGGCCGTTGCGGATCGCCTCCTCCAGCCGGCGCACCCAGCCGCTGTCGTTGGCGAACATGCGATAGGCTTCGAGCACCTCGCGGTGTTCGCCCTCGAAGGCGACCTCGCGGCGCTCCAGCATGTCATCGATGGAGAGCCTGAGCGAGCCGAGCGAGGTCTGCAGCCGGCGGACTTCCTCCTCGCTGTCCTCGTTGAACAAATTAGTGACGACGATGCGCGGTTCGTGCAGCACGACATGGCCGAGCCCGACGCCTTCGTTGAAGGAAAGGCCGGTGAAGCTGACGGGGCGGCGCAGGTCGAGCTCCAGGCCCGGGCGGGTCAGCCTGGCGAGATCGCCGGTGGCGATCATCTCGGCGATGACCATTGCCGTCGTTTCCAGAGCCTCGACTTCATCGTCGCGGTAGTGGCGCATGGTCTTGTTCTGCACCACGAGCACGCCAAGCGTCCGCCCTGCCCTGAGCACTGGCACGCCGAGGAAGGAGTTGTAGATCTCTTCGCCGGTCTCCGGCAGGTAGGCGAAGGCCGGATGCTCCTGCGCGTTGGAGAGGTTGAGCGGCCGTGCGCTGGCGGCGATGGTGCCGACGAGACCCTGGCCGAGCCGCAACTGCGCCAGGTGGACGGCGTTCGGATTGAGACCTTCGGTGGCGTAGAGCTCGAGAACCGAATCAGCGCGCAGCACATAGAGCGAGCACACCTCGGCGACCATGTTGGAGGCGATGTCGCGCACGATGCGGTCGAGCCGCTCCTGCGGCTCCAGCGGCTCCTGCATGAGCTCGCGGAGCCGCTTCAGCAGAACGCGCGGGCCACTGGCCGTATCACGCATCGCGGCTTCTTCTCCAATAGAGTCCTTGCCGGCGCAGTTTCCGCCGCGCCCGGCACTCACGCAACAACTGATTCAGTCTTGCTATTGCTTATCCAGACCGTAGACGGAATGCAAAGTGCGAACCGCCAATTCGGTATACGGACCGTCGATCAGTATCGAAATCTTGATCTCGGAAGTGGTGATGGCGCGGATATTGATCGCCTTGTCGGCCAGCGCCTTGAAGGCGGTGGCGGCGACACCCGCGTGGCTGCGCATGCCGATGCCGATGACCGACACCTTCGACATGCCGGCTTCCGACTGCACCACGTCATAGCCGACATCGGCTTTTAGACGCTCCAGCACCGCAAGCGCCTTGTCGACGTCGCCCGACGGCACCGTGAAGGTCATGTCGGTGAACTTGCCGTCCTCGGAGATGTTCTGGACGATCATGTCGACATTGATGTTGGCTTCGGCCAGCGGCCCGAAGATGCCGGCGGCAACGCCGGGGCGATCGCCGACGCGGCGCAGCGAAATCTGCGCCTCGTCCTTGGCGTAGGCAATTCCGGTGACGACCTGCTGTTCCACGATCTCTTCCTCGTCGCAAATAAGCGTTCCGGGCGGATTGAGCAAATCCCCCATTCCGGGCGCGTCGGGATCGTCGAAGGACGACCGCACGAAGGTACGCACCCTGTGCACCATGGCAAGCTCGACCGAGCGCACCTGCAGCACCTTGGCGCCGAGCGAGGCCATTTCGAGCATTTCCTCGAAGGAAATCTTGGCCAGCCGCCGCGCCTTCGGCTCGATGCGCGGATCGGTGGTGTAGACGCCGTCGACATCGGTGTAGATGTCGCAGCGGTCGGCCTTGACCGCCGCCGCGATGGCCACGGCACTCGTGTCGGAGCCGCCGCGGCCCAGCGTCGCGATGCGGTTGTCCGGCCCGATGCCCTGGAAGCCGGCGATGACGGCGACCTGGCCCTCGCCGAAGCGCTTGATCAGGAAGGCGCCGTCGATGTCGAGGATGCGCGCCGCGCCATGCGCGTTGTCGGTCTTGATCGGGATCTGCCAGCCCTGCCATGAGCGGGCGTGCACGCCCATGTTCTGCAGCGTGATCGCCAGCAGGCCGGCCGTGACCTGCTCGCCGGAGGCGACCACGGCGTCATATTCGCGCGCGTCGTGCATCGGCGAGGCCTCGCGCGTCCAGCCGACCAGTTCATTGGTCTTGCCGGCCATCGCCGAGACCACGACGGCGACCTCATGGCCGGCGTCGACCTCGCGTTTGACATGGCGCGCCACGTTGCGGATGCGGGCGATGTCGGCGACGGACGTTCCGCCGAATTTCATCACGATGCGCGCCATGGAAACGAAATGCCTTTGACTGGATGCTGGGCCGTGGAGCCGAAAAAACACGCCGGCCAAGGCCGGGTGCTGAATGCGCGGCCTCCTTAGCCAAATGATCAGGATTTCGCAAGCATGGCGCGCAACAACGATTCGCATTGAAAATATCGGGGTTGCTGACAGATTTGAGCACCAGGTCATGCGATAGATGAACCTGGAAGCCCGACAACGAGGAGGATAGATGGCCGAGACCCTGGAAATCGTCACCTTCCGGTTGAAGCCCGGAACCGAAGCGGGCTTTGTCGCCGGCAACGGCCTGCTCAGCGACTGGCTGACGCGGCAGCCCGGTTTCCTCAGCCGCTGCCTGGCCAGGCAGGACAACGGCGGCTGGGTCGATCTGGTGCGCTGGCAAAGCCGCGAGCAGGCGC
>NZ_RZOI01000596.1:0-3849 GCF_004022645.1 Mesorhizobium sp. M4A.F.Ca.ET.020.02.1.1
TTCCCATCCCCCTCTGCCCTGCCGGGCATCTCCCCCTCAAAGGGGGGAGATCGGATGTCGCGAAGGCTTTCGCCAGTCTCAGACGCTGCAGAAAAGGCGGCATGGCCAAAACTGCCGATGTCCCCCCTTGAGGGGGAGATGGCCGGCAGGCCAGGGGGTGCCTGGGCTCGACCTCTCCAATCGATGCAGCAACCATGACCGATTATAAAACCCTGATCGACGCCGAGACCTGGGCCTTCATCGAGAAGACCAACGCCTACTACCCGCCGGATGCGATCGACTACACGGTTGCCCAGCAGCGCGCGATCTATGACCGCATGTGCCGGGAATTCTTTGCCGGCTATCCGCAAGGCGTGACGGTCGAGACCACAGCCATCCCGGCGCCCGCGCAAGACATCCCGATCCGCCTCTATCGCAACGCAAAACCGCTCACGGTGGCGATGGTGCTCTACGTCCATGGCGGCGGCTTCATCCTCGGCGGGCTGGACAGCCATGACGATGTCTGCGCCGAGCTCTGCGCCCGCACCGGCTTCGAGGTGGTTTCGGTCGACTACCGGCTGGCGCCTGAGCATCTGCATCCGGCCGCCTTCGACGATGTCATGGCCGCCTTCGAATGGGCGACCGCCACTTACGACCGTCCCGTCCTGCTCTGCGGCGACAGCGCCGGCGGCAACCTTTGCGCCGCCGTCAGCCACGCGACGCGCGGCCATGTCAAAAAGCCGGTCGGCCAGGTCCTGGTCTATCCGGGCCTCGGCGGCGACCGTTCGACGGGGTCCTATTCCGCGCATGCCGAGGCGCCGATGCTGACGGTGCGCGACCTCGATTTCTACATGGACATCCGCACCGGCGGCGAGAATCGCACCGGCGACATCACCTTGTCGCCGCTCGCCGACGCCAATTTCGCCTACCTGCCGCCGACCGTGCTGATCACCGCCGAATGCGACCCGCTGTCTTCCGACGGCGAGGCCTATCGCGACCGCGTCGTCGCGGCCGGCGGACATGCATACTGGTTCGAGGAACCGGGACTTGTGCATGGCTACCTGAGGGCCCGGCACACGGTCGGCCGGGCGCGCGCCAGCTTCACCCGCATCGTCGAGGCCGCAACGGCGCTCGGCAAGGGCGACTGGATCTGGTGACGCACTCCGGCGACGGGTTGTCCCAGTTCGCCGCCTTTCTCCCATGAACCTTTCCGCGTCAGCCCACGACTGACGCTCAGGCGCCGCATGGTGCGGCCCGGGAAAGGAAACCCAATGACCAGAAACCCAGAGGCTCCACGGTCTCCGGGAACAACAGAAGCTCGGCGCGACCACCGTCTTCGGGACGGGGTCGATGCGCCGGGCTTTCCGCTGATTCCGTTGACCCTGCGTAAGAGCCGGCGTATCGTGAACATGAGGAAAGCAGACAATTCGATCAGGGAAGAACGTGCCGGAACGCCGCGCCTTGCCCTGATTCGCGCGGTAATGCCGGATGGTTCTTCCATAGACTTCGGGGGGAGTTCTATGTCCTGCGACCAAGGCGCTCTTGCGCACGCTCGTGCCGGCCGTTTGCGCCGCGCGGCAAAGGCAACCAGCGGATTTCTTGCTCTTGCGCTCAGCGCCAGCCTGTGGCTCGGCAGCCCCGCCAGCGCGCAGGAAACCCAGATCATCTATCCTGGCTCGATGGCGGTGACCGGCTTCCCCGGCACCGTCATCCCCAATTTCGACTCTTCCGATTCCGAAGAGGGGGGCCTTCCGCCCGGGGTCGATCCGGTCGACGAAACCTTCATCGACACCAGCCGCGCGTCCTTGCGCGTCTTCGACGTCTCGCATCTCGGCGGCCCGGCCTCGGGCCAACTCGTCTACACGCCGCCGCCCTTCGAGGTGACGGCCGGCCAGATCGGCGAGGTCTTCGGCCTCACCTATGACGACGGCGTGCGTGATGGCGTGCCGTCGGGCATCCCGAACCTCTATGCCGCAGCGACCTCGCTGCACGGCATCGAGACCGTCACGCCCGACGCCGACGATGACGGACGGCCCGAGCGAGAGCGCCGCGGCGCTGCCGGTGCTGCCTTCATGGAGGGCCAGTTCGGCACCGAGAATGGCGGCGGGCCGGGCACGATCTGGAAGATCGACGGCATTACCGGCGCCGTTTCGAAATTCGCCGATATCGACACCAACAGCGGGCCCGGCATCGGCAACCTTTCCTTCGACCCCATCCATCGCCAGTTCTTCGCCTCCGATCTCGACACTGGCCTGATCCATCGCATCGACGCCAACGGCATGCTGATCGACACGTTCGACCATGGCGTCGCCGGACGCCCGGCGCACGGGCTCGACCCGGTCGCCGACGACGGCGCCGTCATGGACATCCAGGGCGCCGCCTTCGACAGCGAAGACCCCGACACATGGGGCTATACCCAGGACGAGCGCCGCGTCTGGGCGGTCGCCTATCACGGCGGCCGGGTCTACTATACGGTCGGCGAAAAGGCGGAGGTCTGGTCGGTGGGCATTGCCCGCGACGGCCGCTTCGCCGGCGATCCGCGCTGGGAGCTGACGGTCAAGGCCGACAAGGACTACGCCGTCACCGGCATCGCTTTCGACAACAAGGGCTTCATGTATCTGGCCCAGCGCGGCCCGGTGGAAAACCGCTACGATTACAGCCGCTTCGCCGATTCCGGCAAGGGCGAGGTCATCCGCTACTGGCGCGAGAATCCCGACGATCCGGCGACGGAATCGGTCTGGGTGGAAGTGCCGCAGGAATATGCGATCGGCTTCCCGCAAGGCAACCGCCAGTCGGCCGGTGGCGTCGATCTGCAATATGGCTATGACGCCGAGGGCAATCTCGACACCAGTGTCTGCACCGACACGCTGGTCAACACCGGCGACAGGTTGCGTGACAATCCGGCGCTTGCCGAGCAGCTCGCCGCTGGCGGGCCTTTTGCCGTGCATGGCGTCCAGTTCACGCCGACCCCGCTGGTCAAGCCGGCCAACCTGCCGCCCTTCGGCTCCTGGTTCGTCGACTTCGACAGCTATTTCGAGGACCCGGAAGTGGAAGGCCATGTCGGCGACGTCAGGGTCTGGCGTCCCTGCGAGGGCCGTGCCGGCTACTATGAGGAAATTCCTGGCGGTTACCTGCCGCCATTCTATCCGCCGGACTTCCCACCGCCCGGCAATCTGCCTCCCTGTCTCGATGTCGAGGATGTCCAGTACTTCTGCACGCCCTCGGGCCTCGAGGCCGATCTCTATCTCCATGACCATGCCGGCTTCGGCGGCGATTCGATCAAGGCTCTGTCCAAGACGCCAGGCGTCGGGGTGACCTCACCCATGTCGCATGCGCCGGGCACGCCATACACGATCGGCATCACCGGCCATTATCCGGGCGACACGGTCGATGTCGGGCTCTGCTTCTACAGGCAGTCAGACCGCGACAAGGGCGGCTACTACCCTTGCTGCAAAATGACCCTGCCGCTCAGAACCCCTGCCGTCAGCTGCGAACCGTGAGGGAGGGAAAGATGACCATTTCCGCGCTTTCCCCGCTTGCTCCCAGCAGCAGCAAACCCACCGTCATGGAGACGATCATGAAACCCCTGTCATATGCCAGGCGCGGCGCGCGCCGGCTGATGGCGGCCGGTATCGCGGTCGCCATGCTGCCGGCATTGCCGGCCTTCGCCGAGGACCCCATCCCGGCCAAGATCGTCGAGGCCGCAGGCCCGGAACCCAGGCTTGAGCTCGACAATCCCCGTGTCGTCAATCCCGAGCCGGGGCGCATCGTGCCGTTCTTCACCAAGAAGGGCGGCCAGAGAAGCTGCGACTACGTCTTCTACACCTTGACGTTCGGCCTGCGCGGCAATGCGCAAGCCTTTGCCAATCC
>NZ_RZOI01000597.1:0-3847 GCF_004022645.1 Mesorhizobium sp. M4A.F.Ca.ET.020.02.1.1
GGCTGTTGAGGTCGAAACCCCCGGAGAAGGGCTCGACACCCGTGCCGCGCAACTGCGGCAAAATGAGCCGCAGTTCCTCGAAGGCGGCGAAGGCTGCCAGCATCAGCAGATGCAGCGGATAGATGCGGCCGAAGCGGACGGGCACGAAGCGGGCAAGCTCGACCGGCTCGCTGAGCCGGCTGCCATAGGAGCTGGCGATGACGAAGCCGGAGAGCACGAAGAAGAAATCCACGAACAGATAGGAGCCGCCGACAAAGGCGCTCTGCGAGATCAGCGAGCCGGTCGGGAAATGGAACAATGCCACGAGCAACGCGCAGATGCCGCGCCAGGAATCCAGCACCAGGAAACGCTCGCCCGCCACGGTGCCGGTCCGGGTCGCCGCGGGCATGTGCGCGGGGTTGAGAAAGGCGGTCTGCGTCATGATGATACAATCCTGTGTTGTCGTGGCACTCGCCGAACGCCATTTCCGTTTCCCCACTCTGTGACTGGCATGTTGCGTGCCGGTTCTGTAGTTGTGGCAGCCCGATGAAAACCGAGGATCCGTAATGGCGAACCAGAACATCGACCATGCCTTCACCGCCCGCTCCAAGACGGGCGCGTCCCTCGAGCCGACCTATGCCGGCGCGCTGTCTTTCATGCGGCGCAAATACACGAAGGACGTGAAGGGCGCGGACGCCGTGGTGTGGGGCATTCCCTTCGACGCCGCCGTCACCAACCGGCCGGGCGCACGCTTCGGGCCACAGGCGATCCGCCGCGCCTCGGCGATCCTCGACAACGACCCGCAGTACCCGTTCTCGCGCGACCTGTTCGAGCACCTCGCCGTCGTCGACTACGGCGACTGCCTGCTCGACAGCGGCAACCATCAGAAGACGCCCGGCACGATCGAGCGCGAGGCGGCCAGGATCCTGAAATCAGGCGCCTTCCTGTTGTCGCTCGGCGGCGACCATTTCGTCACCTGGCCGCTGCTCAAGGCGCATGCCGCCATCCACGGACCGCTGGCGATGGTGCAGTTCGACGCCCATCAGGACACCTGGCCGGACGACGGCAAACGCATCGACCACGGCTCTTTCGTCGGACGCGCGGTGAAAGAAGGCATCATCGATCCCGACCGTTCGATCCAGATCGGTATCCGCACGCACGCCCCCGATACGTTCGGCATCAAGATCCTCTACGGTCATGAGGTCGAGGAGATGCGGGCGTCCGACATCGCCTATGCCATCGTAGACCGCACCGGCGGCAGGAAGACCTACCTCACCTTCGACATCGACTGCCTGGACCCGGCCTTCGCGCCGGGCACCGGCACGCCGGTCGCCGGTGGCCCATCCTCGGCGAAGATCCTGTCGACGCTGCGCCAGCTCGGCCAGGTCGACATTGTCGGCGCCGACGTGGTCGAGGTTGCGCCCGCTTACGATCATGCCGATATAACGGCGATCGCGGGCTCCATGGTGGCGATGCACTATCTGGGCCTGGTGGCAGAACGAAAAGCCCGGCTCGAGGAGCTGAACAACGGCAATACTGTTGCAGTCAATCATGCTCAGGGCATATAGCACTGAAATCGCAGGGAATTTTCAAAGGCAATGAAACCAAAAATCTTCATCGACGGCGAACACGGCACGACCGGGCTGCAGATCAGAGCGCTGCTGGCGGAGCGGGGCGACCTTGAGATCATCTCCATCCCCACCGAGCGCCGCAAGGAAACGGCGGCGAGAGCCGAGTTTCTCAACGCCGCCGATGTCGCGATCCTCTGCCTGCCGGACGCCGCCGCCAAGGAAAGCGTCTCGCTGATCGAGAACGACACCACCCGGGTGATCGACGCGTCGACCGCGCATCGTGTTGCCGCCGGCTGGGAATATGGTTTCGCCGAAATGGACAAGGACCAGGCAAAGAGGATCGCCGCGGCGAAGCGCGTCGCCAATCCCGGCTGCTGGCCGCAAGGTCCGATCGCGACGCTCAGGCCGCTGGTGTCGGCCGGACTGTTGCCCGCCGACTTCCCGATCACCGTCAACGGCATTTCCGGCTATTCCGGCGGTGGCCGGCCGATGATCGAGGACTATGTCGGCAAGGGCGAGGACGCACCCGAATTCCTGCCCTACGGGCTGACCCTGCAGCACAAGCACGTGCCGGAGCTCAGGACCTATGCGAAGCTCTCGCACGACCCGATCATGCAACCGGCGGTCGGCAATTTCGCGCAAGGCATGATCACCGTGGTGCCGCTGCAACTCGGCGGCCTCGAGCGCGTGCCGACTGGCGCCGAAATGCATGCAGCGCTCGCCGATCATTTCGCCTCGATCGAGGGCGGCGTGGTCGAGGTCGCGCCCTACACGCATCTGGAGCGCATCGCCGAGGTCGATCCGGAAATCTACAACGGCACCAACAAGATGAAGGTCTATGTGTTCGCCAATGACGAGCGGGCGCAGGCGCTTCTGGTCGCCGTCTATGACAATCTCGGCAAGGGCGCGTCGGGTGCCGCCGTGCAGAACATGGACCTGATGCTCGGTCTCGCCCCGTAAGCGGGCAGGCGGGAATTCCCGACGGGCGAAGCTGCGGCAGGAGATCCGCCCCGATGAAGGCGAAGCTCGTGGCCGCTCAGGGCCGCTGACAAAGGCGGTCGGGCATCAGCAGTCGGCCGCTTCCGCCCGTCAGGCCGAATTCGACAGTCAGACAGCAAGCAGCTCCACCACCTTCTGGACGTGAAGATACCCACCACTCAGGCGAAGTGGCTCAGCTTGCGAGCTTGACCTCATGCGGTAGCGGATAGGCGCCCTTGGTGCCGCGCCAGTGCGCGGCGGCAAAGCCCAACAGCACGAGCGCGAAACCCTGGTGGGTCAGCGCCATATGCAGCGGCACCTGCATCAGCAGCGTGCCAATGCCGATCGACGCCTGCACCAGGACGATCAGGAACAGCAGCGTCGCGCGACGCGCATGGGTCGTTCCCGGCAGACGCCGGCGGGTTGCGATCATGTGCCAGAGCGCCACCGCGAAGACTGTGTAGGCGCCGATGCGGTGGACGAACTGCACCGTCTTCGGGTTCTCGAAGAAATTGCGCCAGGCAGGCTCGAGCAGGAGCAGATCGCCTGGAACCAGCCTGCCGTCCATCAGCGGCCAGGTGTTGTAGCTCAAGCCGGCGTCGAGCCCGGCGACCAACCCGCCGAGATAGATCTGCACCAGCGCCAGAAGCACGATGACGCCGGCAAGCCGCTGCGTCGAGCGGTCGGCGGCGGGCTCGGAATGCGGCGCCAGCCCCCGCGCGACCACCATCGTGGCGGTGAAGATCAGCGCCGCCAGCGTCAGATGCGTGGCCAGCCGGTACTGGCTGACCGAGACGCGGTCGACAAGGCCGGACGCGACCATCCACCAGCCGATGGCGCCCTGCAGGCCGCCGAGCAGCAGGATGCCGACGAGCTTCGGCCCCAGGCCGCGCTCGATACGGCGCGTCGCCCAGAAGAACAGCAGCGGCAGGGCAAAGACGACGCCGACACTGCGCGCCAGAATGCGGTGCACCCACTCCCACCAGAAGATCGACTTGAACGCGTCGATGCTCATCCCTTTGTTGAGCTCGGCATATTGCGGGATCTGCTGGTAGCGCTGGAATTCCTCCTGCCACTCGGCATCGTTGAGTGGCGGGATGACACCATGGATCGGCTGCCATTCGGTGATCGACAGGCCGGATTCGGTAAGCCTGGTGGCGCCGCCGACCAGCACCAGGGCGAACAGCACGAGAAGCACGAAATACAGCCAACCGCGCAGTTGCGCCCGGTTGCGCAGGTCGCGATCGCGGGCGGCATAGGGTGCGGCAGCAGTGATGGCAGCCATGGTTGTGTTCCGGCGATTGAGGTCGCGGGATTGG
>NZ_RZOI01000598.1:0-3843 GCF_004022645.1 Mesorhizobium sp. M4A.F.Ca.ET.020.02.1.1
GTGCTGCCCAATCTCGTCACTGTGCTTGCCATCTGCGCCGGCCTCTCCGGCATCCGCTTCGGCTTCCAGGGCCGCTTCGAGCCGGCGGTGGTGATGGTGCTGCTCGCCGCCTTCCTCGACGGCATAGACGGCCGCCTGGCGCGCATGCTGAAGGCGACATCGAAATTCGGCGCGCAGATGGATTCGCTGGCCGATATCGTCAATTTCGGCGTCGCGCCGGCGCTGGTGCTCTATGCCTTCCTGCTCGACCGCGCCGGCTCGTTCGGCTGGATCGCGGCGCTGCTGTTCACCATCGCCTGCGGCTTGCGGCTCGCCCGCTTCAATGTGCTTGACGACGAGAAGGCCGACCGGCCGCTGTGGCAAAGCGAATATTTCGTCGGCGTGCCGGCGCCGGCGGGCGCGGTGCTGGTGATGCTGCCGCTCTATCTCTATTTCCTGCGGCTGGGACTTGAGCCGACCCGTCTCGCCGCCTTTGTCGCCACCGGCTTCACCGTGCTCGTCGCCTTCCTGCTGGTCAGCCGGCTGCCGGTCTATTCGGGCAAAAGCATCAAGGTGCCGGGCGACAAGGTGTTGCCGGTGATCCTCGCCGTGGTGCTCTACGTCCTGCTTTTGATGACCTACCCCTGGTACACGCTGACCGCTTCGGTCGCCGGCTATCTGGTCTTCCTGCCGCTTTCCGTGCGCGCCTATTCGAAACGCGCCATGCGCGAAGGCGAGAAGGTGCCGCCTTCGGATATCGGTTAAGGCGCTAGGCCGCGGCGCTCAGCCCCAGTCGGTCGATCGCCAGCCTGCGGGTCGAGACGTAGTCGGTCTTGCCCGAACCCAGCACCGGGATCTCCTCCACCTTGATGATGTCATTGGGCACCATCAGTTCGGCCGCGCCCGCCTTCTTGCCGAAGGCGCGTAGTTCCTCCGGACTGGCATCGTCGGCCGTGGTCACCAGCACGATGCGCTCGCCGCGTCTTTTGTCCGGCACCGCGACGGCGGCGTGGCGTTCTTCCGGCCACAGCGACTGCACCAGCATCTCGACCGCGCCCAGCGACACCATCTCTCCAGCGATCTTGGCGAAGCGCTTGGCGCGGCCGCGAATGGTGATGAAGCCGTCGCGGTCGACCGAGACAATGTCGCCGGTATCGTGCCAGCCATTGAGCGGCTGCAACTCGCCAGGCCGGTCGGCGGTCATGTAGCCCATCATCATGTTCGGCCCGTCGAGCCACAGCCGGCCGGCATCGTCAATGCCCTCGACGGCTTCGAGCTTCATGCGGATGGCTGGCAACAGCCGTCCGACCGTGCCGTCGCGGCCATGGATGGCGGTGTTGACGGCGACGACCGGGGCGGCCTCGGTCAGCCCAAAACCCTCGATGATTGATGCGTCGAAGCGCTCGCGATAGACGCGGCGCGTCTCCGGCTTGACCGCCTCGGCGCCGGCGACGACGAAGCGCAGGCTGGAGAAGTCGCCGTCCTTGGCGGTGCGCGCATAATTGGCGAGGAAAGTGTCGGTGCCGAACATGATCGTCGGCCCGACCTTGCGCGCGATCTCGGGGATGATCTTGTAGTGAAGCGGCGAGGGGTAGAGGAACAGTTTCACGCCGGTGACCAGCGGCAGGATGGTGCCGCCGGTCAGTCCGAAGGAGTGGAACACCGGCAGCACGTTGAGCAGGGTGTCGGCGGGCGAGATGGTAATGCGCGCCTCCGCCTGCATGGCGTTGGCGAGCAGGCTCTTGTGCGACAGCACCACCGCCTTGGGCGTGCCTTCCGAGCCCGAGGTGAACAGGATCACCGCTGGCTTTGCCGCATCCTGTGGCCGCAGCGGAAAACGCCACAGCAGCGCGGCCGCGAGCTTGTCCAGCATCGTCACGCTCTGGCGCACATCCTCCAGCCAGAGCATTTTGGCGCCCCCCGCCTCGACCGCCTCGGCGATGTCGGCGAGCCCGGCCTTCTCGATGAAGGCGCGGGAGGAGACGACGGTTCGGATGACGGCGGTGCGCACAGCGGCGGTGACGCTTGCCGACCCGGCGGTGTAGTTGATCATCGCCGCCACCCGGCCGGCCGAGATGAGGCCGACGAAGGACAGCACCACGCCGTTGGCGTTGGGCAGCAGCAGCCCGACCGCTTCGCCAGGCGCCGACACCGCCTCGAAGCGGCGGCCGAGCACGCGCGCGCCGATGAACATCTTGCGATAGCTGAGCGCGCCCGAGATGACGTCCTCGATGATCGGGTGCGAGGCGCCGACTCTGGTTGCCGCGTCGCGCATGGCGAGGAACAGGCCGCGGTCGAGATTGGTGCCGAAGAGCCTGGCTTCCGCGAAGCGGTCGAACAGCGCGTTGGTGTTAGAGGCCTGGTCAGGGTTGCGCGCCACCAGCTCGGCGATCGTCATAGGCTCCAGCACGCTTATCGCGAGGCGCGGGAACCAGTGGCGCGGCGCCCGGTCCGCCGGGGTCAGCGACACCGGCAGGTCGCGCGCGCCGGCGATGAAGATCGGTACGATGCTGGCGTCGGCCTGCATGGCAATGCGGGTGATGGCGCGGAACAGGCGAAAGGATTTGACGTCAGGCTCGACCGCATCGGGCAGATAGACGGCAAGCCGGCCCTTGCCCTTCAGCACCCTGACCAGCCGGCGACTGACGAAGACATGCTCGGCATTGAAGGCGATGGTGCGGCCAAGCTCGCGCCATGGCTCCAGCCAGGGCGAGCGCGCCGACGCATCGTCGAGGATGTGCAGCGTGTCGTCCGGCAGCAGCGATAGCATCAGCGCCGGCTCGAAGCGCGACTGATGCGAGCTCACATAGATGACCGGCGCCTTGGCATTGCGGGCGACGCGGATGCGCTCGTCGGCGATCCGGTAGGCGAGCTTGAACGGCACATAGAGCAGCGCCTGCGTGAAGCGCAGGCCAAGCCGCATCGTTTCGAGTATGCCGATCAGCAACCACGCCGCGACGAGGCCTGCAAGCAGCGCCAGGGTCAGGATCATTGCCGCGCTCTCCCAACGTCCTCCACGTCGCGGCTCTTGAGCGGCCGCTTCGGAGCCAGAGGGTAGCGCAAGCGCGGGCGACGTCAATGTGGACTGAGTGCCCTCTGGCCTTCTCCCCTTGTGGGAGAAGGTGGATCGGCGCGCAGCGCCGAGACGGATGAGGGCTGCTGGAAGAAACTCGGTCGCTAGAAAATCAAACGATTTTCGGCGCTTATCTTGTCGATGCAGCGATCCGTCCAGCACCCCTCATCCGACCGAGCTTCGCTCGGCCACCTTCTCCCACAAGGGGAGAAGGAGAGGGCGCCGGGCTACGCCGCCTTCAGCCTGCCGCTGATGAAACGGAACTCCTGCGTCTTGCCGCCGTAGCCATAGGCGGCGGCCGGAACCTCGTGCACGAAGGCGTAGCTCTCCTCATGCACGCCGCCCAGCAGGCGGCCGAAGGCGGCGAAGATCGCCTGGAGATAGGCTTCGAGCTCGAGCTTGGTGTTGGTGCCGTCGACCACCTTGATGTCGAGCCAGAAAGTATTGGAATCATGCTCGGCCAGCGACTTGCCGCCGGCGAACCAGTGCTGCGGATCGATATAGCTGATGGCGACCGCGGTGATGGTCGGGTCCTTGCGCAGCTGCTTGGCGGTGATCTCGGTCACCTCCTTGGCGATAGTGGCGGACAAAGCGGCGTCGGGCTTGCCGGTGACGCTGACATTGATGATCGGCATTTTCTTTCTCCTCGTTGTGAGCGGCGCTTCCTCGCCGTTGGAAGAAACCATGTCACGATCATTGAATCAAAAAAATCGAATTGTTTCGAAAAAAAGATTCGATATCATCGAATTATGCAAGTGCTCGACCCAGACCTCCTCAGGACCTTCCTTGCT
>NZ_RZOI01000599.1:0-3835 GCF_004022645.1 Mesorhizobium sp. M4A.F.Ca.ET.020.02.1.1
CTTACAAGGACCTAGGGCGCCACGCATAAATTGCCAATCTTTCCCGAAGCTTGACCGACACCTGAAATGGAAAGGAGGGATCTCGGGGTGCCGAGATCCCTCCAGCGCTTGTGCAGTCTCTGCGGACTGCCGTGTGTCAGACCGCGATCTTGCCGCCGCCCTGTTTGGTGATCGCGACCACCGACGGCCGGACCGGCATGTCGGGCTTGAAGTCGGGCCAGCGGGTCGACAGGTCCTCATAGTAGGAGGGGCGGCCGAAGGCTTCCCAGTCCTCGCCGCCGTCGCCCGGATGCTGGACGGCGACGAAGGCGGTCTGATCGTCCGGCGCGAACAGCGGGCCGCACATCTCGGCGCCGATCGGCACGCGGAAGAACAGTTTTGAGGTCGCCCGCGCGGCGCCCTCGGTGTCGACCGCCCACAGGCCGTCGGTACGGCCGGTGGCCTTCGGGCCCTGGCCGTCGGTGGCGACCCACAAGCGGCCGGCCGAATCGACGGCGCAATTGTCCGGCATGCCGAACCAGCCGTTGGCGGTGGTCGCGGTCGAGAAGGTGGCGCCGACGTCGGCCACCGAAGGATCGCCGCATTTCAGCATCACTTCCCACTTACCCTTGGCGGCAGTGAAGTCGCCGCCGTCCTCGACGATCTCGATGATATGCCCGAAGGCGTTCGCCGCGCGCGGATTGGCGGCGTCGACCTGTTCGGGCTTGCGCTTGGAATTGTTGGTCAGCATGACATAGACCTTGCCGTTGGCGCCGTTCGGCTGGATGTCCTCGGGACGGTCCATCTTGGTGGCGCCGAGCAGGTCGGCGGCGCGGCGCGTCTCGATCAGCACGTCGGCCTGGCCGGTAAAGCCATTCTCAGCGGTGAGCGGCCCCTGGCCGAACACGATCGGCATCCATTCGACGGTGCCATCCTCGGCGAATTTGGCGACATGCAGCGTGCCGTCGTCGAGCAGGTCCTTGTTGGCCGCGAGGTCGTTGGGATTGAATTTGCCCGTGGTGACAAATTTATAGACATAGTCGAAACGCTCGTCGTCGCCGAGATAGAAGACGACGCGGCCGTCCTTGGCGACGATCGATTCCGCGCCCTCATGCTTGAAGCGGCCCATGGCCGTGCGCTTGCGCGGCACCGAATTCGGATCATTGACGTCGACCTCGACGATCCAGCCGAAGCGGTTGGGCTCGTTCGGCTCCTTGGCAAGGTCGAAGCGGTCGTAATGCGTGCCCCATTCATAGGCGCCTTCCGGGATGCCGAGGCGCTTGTAGTTGGCCGCTTCCTTGTGGCCTTCCGGCAGCTCGCCGGTGAAATAGCCATGGATGTTCTCCTCGGCCATGACATAGGTGCCCCATGGGGTGACACCGCCGGCGCAATTGTTGAAGGTGCCGACGACCTTGGTGCCGGAGGGATCGGCGTTGGTCTTGAGGCGATCATGGCCGGCGGCCGGACCCGACAGCGCCATCTCGGTGTTGGAGGTGATCCGCCGGTTGAGCTTGCCGTCGCGCACCACCTGCCACTTGCCCCCGTCCTTGCGGATCTCGACGATGGTGCCGCCATGCGCCGCCATCTCGACATCGACCTGCTCCTTGCTGAGAGGCGCTGTCTCTGCGGCCTTCTTGCCGTCCTTGTCGACGATCTTGACGATGCCCGGGAACATCAGATGCGGGTTGGTGTATTCGTGGTTGACCACCAGCAGACCATGCTCGGCCGAGCCGTCGATCGGGATATAGCCGATATAGTCGTTGTTGTAGCCGAACTGTTTTGCCTGGGCCTCGGCCGACTGCTTTACCGGGTCGAATTCCGGCGAGTCGGCAAACAGCGGGTCGCCCCAGCGCAAGAGCACATCGGCGTTGTAACCCGGTGCGACATGGTGCTTGTCGTCGATGCCGGCCTCGAGCTCGTCGAACTTGAAAGCCGAGGCTTCTGCGGCGCGGGCATCGTCGGCGGCGACGAGCGCCAGCGGGCTGACCGTGGCGGCGATGGCCGAAACGGCCAGCGAGCCCTTCAGGAAGCCACGGCGCGAGAAACGCGCGGCGATGATCTCGCCCATGGTGCGGTTGTCGGTAGGATTGACGGCCGGACCGTCATTCTCCTCGAGCAGGCTGGTGCGGAAACCGGTGTCAGGGGAGCGGTGGTCGGTCATGAGCTTTCCTCTGGCTTCTTGGCTGGAGCATGTGAGCTTCCGACCCGTATAGCCGCAGGATCACATTTTCGTGACAGAAGTCGCGATTTCGGCAATCTATTTGCCGGCTCATGAGCGCGACCATGGATACGGCCGGCTTCGGCCGTCATTCGTCGCTCCCGCATGATCGTCAAAATATCGCGCCGGCCAGCACCAACCATGTTGCCAGGACGTATCTTGCGACATCCGGCTTCGATCATGTCTGAGCGGGACACCGGTCCGACGCGGTCTGCTTGACGGCCTCGCGCGCTTGGGAAACAAGGACTGCGGCACGCGCGGCGACGGCCGCTACAGGAGGGGATGAAAAGTGAGTTTCTGGGGACTGGTGCAGCTTGGTGTGTCGACCGTGATCTTCCTGCTCGCGGCGACCGCGGCCAAGCAATGGGGGCTGGCGCCAAGCCTCGGCAAGATCGTGCTGACGCTGGCGCTCTATTCGATCGGCAACCTGATCATGCTGAGGCTGATCCGTGAGTTCGGCATGTCGGTGTCGTTCAGCCTTTCGGCGGTGATCCAACTGGTGTCGGTGAACGTGGTTGCGCTTGCCTTTTTCGGCGAGAGGGTCAACGCGCTGCAGGCCACCGGCATCGTGCTGGCGATCGCCGCCGTGGCGCTGATCACCCTCGGGCCCTATATGCAGCGGCTGTAGTCGGACGGCCAAGCTGATGAGGTCCTTCGCAACCGCCCTGCTCAACAAGATCGAGTTCCCGGTTCTACTGGCCGGACTGGTGATCGCCGGCGGTCTGTGGGGCTTGGAGGAGCTGATGGAGGTGGCGCACGCGACCACGCCGCATGCTTTCGACACCGAGATCCTGCTCGCCTTTCGCCATCCGGGCCAGCCGGATAGTCCGATCGGCCCGGCCTGGCTGGAAGGGGCGGTGCGCGACATTACCAGCCTTGGCGGCACCAGCGTTTTGGTGCTGGTGACGACAGCGGTCATCATCTATCTACTGCTCATCCGCCGGCCGGCAACCGCGCTGCTGATGTTCGTGGCCGTGGCGGGCGGGCAAGTGCTGTCGAGCCTGCTCAAGTTCGAAGTCGACCGGCCACGACCGGATCTTGTTTCGCATCTCGTCAACGAGACCTCGCTGTCCTTTCCGAGTGGTCACGCCATGCTTTCGGCGGTGACCTACCTCACCCTAGGCAGCATGGCGGCCCGCTTCCTGCCGGGCCGCACGACGAAGATCTTTGTCCTCGGCCTTGCCATACTGACGACATTGCTGGTCGGCGCCAGCCGCGTCTATCTCGGCGTCCACTGGCCGTCCGACGTGCTCGCCGGCTGGTGTGCCGGTTTCGCCTGGGCCATGCTCTGCTGGCTGGTGGCGCGCTTCCTGCAGCGGCGCCATGCGGTGGCGGACAGTGAGTGACCCATGTTTCATCCATGCTAAATGATGCTTGAAACATCATGATCCTTATATTATCCATTGATACTGCAGACTCAGACAAGGGTTCTGGCCGATGATCACCGCCCAGCAGATGCGCGCCGCGAGGGCGCTGGCCGGCATCGATCAGAAGACGCTGGCCGAGCGCGCCGGGGTTTCGCTTCCGACCATCCAGCGCATGGAGGCGAGCGACGGTGTCGTCAGGGGCGTGGTCGACACGCTGATGAAGGTCATCCAGGCCCTCGACGGGTCCGGGGTGGAGCTGATCGGCGAGAAC
>NZ_RZOI01000059.1:0-16258 GCF_004022645.1 Mesorhizobium sp. M4A.F.Ca.ET.020.02.1.1
GATGTTGGCGGCAATGACAAGGCTCGCTTTGCCATGCAGGCGAGTGAACCCGTCGGCGAACATCAGCGCATAGATGAAGCCGGCGCAAGCGCCGGTCAGGTCGATCGCGCCGGCGCGACCTAGTCCCAGCCGATGTGCGACCAGGGGCGCGCTTGGCGGCAGAAGATGATCGGGTGTGGAGGTAGCGAGCAACAGCAGGCCGATGTCGCCGCGGTCGATACCGGCATTGGTCAGCGCCATGTCGCCGGCGTGCGCGGCAAGGGCCGACAGCGTGTCTTCGTCCGCTGCCCAGAAGCGCGACCGTATCCCGGTGCGCCGCTCGATCCAGCCGGGTTCAAGCCCGAGACGATCTTCGATTTCCGGATTCTCCACCTTGCGCGCGGGCGCATGATGGCCAAGCCCGAGAATGCGCGATGATCGGCTCATGGCTTTGAGCCGAAGCGTTCGCCGGCCTCCTCGATGGCGTCATAGAGCCCATCCAACTCGTTGCCGGTAATGCAATAGGGCGGCAGAAGGTACAGGACATTGCCGAGCGGGCGCACGAGCAGGCCGCGCTCAAGAAAAAAAGCGCGCAGTTTTGGCCCGATCTCGGCCAGATAACCGGCTGAGCCGGTGCGTAGGTCGAGTGCCGCGATGGTGCCGGTTGTCCGGCAATCGGTGAAGCGAGGGTTGTCGCGAAAGCGTCGAAGCCCGGCGGCCTGTCGCTCGCTCAAGGCCGCGATCCGATCGGCCACCGGCTCGTCGTGCCAGATCTCGACATTGGCAAGTGCCGCCGCGCATGCAATCGGATTGGCGGTGTAGGAGCTCGAATGGAAAAACGTCTTCTTGCGATCCTCGGAATAGTGAGCCTGGAAGATGGCATCGGTGGCGATCGTGGCGGCCAGCGGGATGGTACCACCGGTCAGACCTTTCGAGGTGCACAGGATGTCCGGCGAGACGGACGCCTGTTCGCAGGCGAACATGGTTCCGGTGCGCCCCCAGCCGGTCATCACTTCATCGGCGATCAGCAGCGTGCCGGCGGCCTCAGTGATCCTCTTCAATTCGGTCAGAACCCAGGCCGGATACATGAGCATGCCGCCGGCGCCGAGCACGAGCGGCTCGACGATCAGCGCGGCGGCGCGCCGGTCGCGGGAGAGTGCCTCGAACCGATCCAGCGTTTCCTGCTCGCGCCCGGCGGCCGGGAAGGGGATGGTGTCGACCTCGAACAGCAAGGGCTCGTAGGCGGCGTTGAACACGCCACGGGCGCCGACGCTCATCGCCCCGATCGTGTCACCATGATAGCTGTGCTCCATGACGACGATGCGCGAACGCGGCGCGCCGATGTTGCGGAAATAGCCGAGCGCCATCTTCAGCGCGACTTCGATTGAGGTCGAGCCACTGTCGGAATAGAACACCCGGTCAAGGCCGGCGGGTGCGAGGCCGACAAGCGCCTCGGCCAGGCGCTCGGCCGGCTCGTGGGTAAAGCCCGCGAAGATGATCTGGTCGAGGTTCGACGCGGTCGTCTCGATGGCCTTCATGATGCGGGGGTGGCGGTGGCCATGAGTGACGACCCACCAGGAAGAAATCGCATCCAGGATGCGGGAGCCGTCGGCCTTGTGGAGATAGGCGCCTTCAGTCAGCACGATTTCAGGGATCGAGGGCTCTAGCGCGTGCTGCGTGAACGGATGCCAGACTCGAGACTGCGCCATCAGTCGCCTCCGGCAATCATGGCCAGGTCGAAGCCGGAAATCATTGCATCTCTCAACGTTTCACCCGTCAGCGGACCGAGGTGCGGCAGCCTGCCGAGCTGCGGCACGCCGCCGAATTCCACGATTGTCCTTTGCGTATCGGCCACCTCTTCGCCCATGAAGGCAATGCCGATGAGCGGGATGGAGCGGGCTCTCAGGGCCTCGATCGACAACAGCGTATGATTGATGGTGCCGAGCGCGGTGCGGGCGCACAGTATTACCGGCAGCCGCCATTGTTCGAATATGTCAATGAACCTTGTCTGTCGATTGAGCGGCACCATCAGCCCGCCGGCGCCTTCGATGACGAGCGGTGTCGGCAGGACCGGAAATGAAAGATCGTCGGCCTCGATCGCGACGCCGTCGATTTCGGCTGATCGATGCGGCGACAGCGGCATCGTCAGTCGATAGACTTCGGGCAGCACGCGTCCGTCGGGCAAGCCGGAAAGCCGGGCGACGACCTCGCTGTCAGTCTCCTCGTCGAGGCCCGATTGCACCGGCTTCCAGTAGAAGCCGTCGAGCAGCCCGGCAAGTCCGGCCGAAAATACTGTCTTGCCAATTCCGGTGTCTGTTCCGGTGACGACGATGCGTTTGGTCATGCTGTGGCCAACACCTCAACGAGAGCCTCGACCATGGCGGAAATGTCGGTCTCGTCGACGTTGAGCGTCAGCGAAATGCGCAGGCGCGATGTGCCCTCGGGCACCGTCGGCGGACGTATGCCGCGTATGTCGAAGCCGCGTGCCTGCAGGGCCGCCGCCACCGCCATGGTGCGCCCAACGTCGCCGATGACAAATGGCTGGATCTGCGAGCCGCTGGGTACGACGCCGCAGCGCTCGGCCAATTGGCGGCCGGCGCAGGCAACGCGTTCCTGCAGCTGAGCGCGGCGCATGGGCTCGTCGGACAGAATAGTCAGCGCTTCGCGCGCCGCGACCGCCATCAGCGGCGAGGGCGCGGTGGCGTAGATGAACGGCCGGCACCGGTTGACGAGATAATCGCACAGTGTCCTCGGCCCGGTGACGAGTGCACCGGATGCGCCGAGCGCCTTGCCGCATGAGTGGAGCGTGACGATGTTGTCGCGGCCTTGGCACGCGGCGGCCAGTCCCCGGCCGTCCGGTCCCCAGATGCCGGTGGCATGCGCTTCATCGACGACGATGAATGCCTGGTGCCGATCGGCCATCGCGACCAGGCTCTCCATCGGCGCGCGGTCGCCATCCATGCTGTAAAGGCTTTCGACGGCGATCCACACGCGCCCCGTGCCGCCTTCGGCGCGCCAGCGGGTGATTGCGTCCTCGACAGCGTCGACGTCGTTGTGCGCGGCCAGCTTGAACTCGGCGCGCCCGGCCTGCGCGCCCTCATGCATGCTGGCATGGGCGAGTTCGTCGAGGACCAGCAGGTCGCCTTTCTGCGGCAGCGCGGTCAACAGGGCGAAGTTGGCGATGTAGCCGCTGCCAAAGAACAGCGCACGGTCGGCGCCGAAGAATGCCGCGGCGTCCGCCTCCAGTTGCTCATGTTCCGGTGCGTTGCCGCGCAACAGCCGCGACCCGGTGGCGCCAACCGGCGTGCCCCGCGCAATCGCCGCCGCAACCGCTTCGCCAAGTCTTTTGGAGGCGGCAAGTCCGAGATAGTCGTTCGACGAGAAGTCGAGACCGGCGCGCGGTGCGAGCGTCCGCAACCGGTCCTTGCGCGCCAGTCCGCGCAAGGATGCGTCATAGCGGGCAAGAATTGCCTCGTTCATTGCGTGGCGAGTTCCATCGGCTCGATGCCGAGACGCTGGAACAGAAGGCTATCCTTGTCCTCGCCGGGATTGTCCGCCGTCAGCAGCGTGTCGCCGACAAAGATCGAGTTAGCGCCGGCAAAGAAGCACAACGCCTGCGTTTCGTCGCTCATCGCCGTCCTGCCGGCGGACAGCCTTACACAGGATTTCGGCATCATCACCCGCGCGAGCGCAACGATGCGGACGAAATCGATCGGATCGATGGCGTCGGCCGCGGCAAGCGGCGTGCCTTCGATGGGAATAAGCATGTTGATCGGCACGCTTTCCGGCGGCTCGGGCAGGTTCGCGAGCGTGACCAGCATGTCGATGCGATCGGTCTTTTCTTCCCCCATCCCGACGATGCCGCCGCAGCAGACTTTCATCCCAACCGCGCGCACGTGCCCAAGCGTTTCCAGCCGGTCGGCAAAAGTCCTGGTTGAAATAACCTCGCCATAGTAGCGCTCAGAGGTATCGATGTTGTGGTTATAGTAGTCGAGACCGGCCTGCTTCAGGCGAGCAGCTTGCTCAAGATCGAGCATGCCGAGCGTCATGCAGGTCTCCATGCCGAGCGCCTTGACGCCCTCGATCATGGCGACCACAACGTCCATGTCGCGCTCCTTGGGACTTCGCCACGCTGCGCCCATGCAATAGCGCGTTGCGCCGCCATCACGCGCCTTGGCCGCTTCGTCGATGACATGCTTGACGTTCATCAGCTTCGACGCCTTCACCCCGGTTTCGTAATGCGCAGACTGGCTGCAATAGCCGCAATCTTCGGGGCAGCCGCCGGTCTTGATGCTAAGGAGCCGCGACAGCTGCACTCGGTTTCGATCGAAGTTCTGGCGGTGGATCGTCTGAGCTAGGAACAGCAGATCGTTGAATGGCATGCCGTAGATGGCCTCAGCCTCTTTGCGGTTCCATCGCGGAGGCGTTCCATCGACCGATTGCATGGTCTGGTTCACGTCGAACTCCGAGTTCATTCCAACCGTCATCGTCAAACCTTTGTTGCTAGTCCGGTACGCCTTCAGGAGTCTGTCGACCGGCAAGCTCGGTCCGACTTGGCTTTGGAGCGCACTCGCTAAAAGGCGAGCTGCGGCACGTCTTTCCACCGCCTTCCTACGCCTGCCGAGCTGATGTTGCTCCTCATGCCGTAATCCTCAGTTCAAATGCTTGCAGATGTTCTGGTGGTCCGGCATGTCCAGGCCGATGTCGAGGATCGGGGCGCTGTGCGTCAGCCATCCCATGGAGATGAGATCGACACCGGTCGCCGCAATCGCCGCCGCCGTTTTCGGCGTCACCCGACCGGAAGCCTCGGTGATCGTACGGCCACCCACTATAGAAACCGCGCGGGCAAGATCCTCGACCGACATATTGTCGAGCAGCACCGCGTCAACACCAATCGCGAGCGCTGCATCGAGCTGCTTCAGCGTGTCGACCTCAACCTCGACCTTCACCATATGCCCTGCGGCGGCGCGCGCCCGCTCTATTGCTGTGCGGATATCGCCGGCGATCGCGATGTGATTGTCCTTTATGAGCACGCCGTCATCGAGGCCGAAGCGGTGATTGGCACCGCCGCCGACGCGCACGGCGTATTTTTCCAATACCCGCAGGCCGGGCGTCGTCTTTCGCGTCGATACGATCCTCGCCTTGTGACCGCGCACGGCCTCAACCATCGCCGCTGTGGCAGTGGCAATGCCGCTCAGCCGGCATAAGAAATTGAGGGCAGTGCGTTCGGCCGTGAGCAGGCCTCGCGCGGGTCCGGACAATCTTGCAATGGTTTCCCCGGCCCCGACATCGCTGCCATCAGGGCGCCAGATCTGGATGTTGATCGCCGGTTCCACGAGCAGGAAGGCGTACGAGACCAGATCGAGCCCGGCAACGACGCCCGCCTGCCTCGATCTGAGCACCAACGTGGCAGTGCAATCATGCGGGATAACCGCATCGCTGGTCAGGTCGCCGCATCTGCCCAGGTCTTCGAGGAGCGCACCGCGCACAATCGGTTCGATCAGGGTCGCGGGGAGGGGGGAGAATGAAATCACATCAGGTGCTCCGTATGGTAGCCCGGCAATCGAGTGCGGCCGCGGCCCGCATTGCGCTGTGCAGTGTCAGCCGTGATGGGCGCGCGTCGGCATCGTGGAGCGGGAAATCGGACCGACAGTGCGCGCCTCGACTCTCTTCCCGCCCCAGGGCCGCCACGGCGATCATCAGTGAGACCAAAGCCGGACCAGAGGCAGCGACATTGTCAGCTGCGATCGGCAGCAGGGTCGCCACCGCTTCGCGCATTGCCTCGCCGTCGCGGATGATACCCAGGGCGGCGGAGACAATTGGGCGGACCGCGGAAGCGTCTGGTCGTGGAGGGACGAATGTGGAGCATCTGCGCGGTCGCCGGGTATACGACGTGCCGGCAACGCTTTCGGCAACCCAGCTCGCGGTGACCGCCGCTTCGGTGAGCGAGTTGCTGGCCAGGCGGTTGGCGCCGTGCAGGCCGGTACAGGCGACCTCACCGCAGGCCCACAATCCCTCGATGGAGCTGCGGCCGGCGCTGTCTACGGCGACGCCGCCCATGTGATAATGTGCCGCCGGGCGCACCGGGATCGGGTCGGTCGCGGGGTCGACCCCTGCGCTCCGGCACAATTCGGCGATGCCTGGAAAACGCTTGCCAAATCTCGGGCCGAGACTTTGCCGTGCATCCAGGAATACGCGGCGTCCAACGGCAAGCTGGTGCCAAATGGCGCGCGCTACGACGTCGCGAGGCGCAAGTTCACCGCCAGGTGTGTCAGCGAGGAAGCGCTCTCCTCGCTCATCGATGAGCACCGCGCCTTCGCCACGCACGGCTTCGCTCACCAGCGGCATCGGCCGGCGCGGACCGTCGAGCGCAGTTGGATGGAACTGTATGAATTCCAAGTCGGCGAGTTCCGCCCCCGCCCATGCGGCGAGCGCCAGCCCGTGACCCCATGAGCCAGCGGGGTTTGTCGTGTCGCAAAACAGCCCGCCGACGCCGCCGGTCGCCAGCACCGCGCGACGCGTGGGCAGAGCGAGCGCGCCGGCTCGTCCTGCGGCGACCACGGCGATGACCGACCCGTCCTGCACGACCAGCCGGCGGACCTCCACATTTTCGATAGTGGTGATCGAGGCTGTACGCCGAACCGCGGCGATGAGCACGCGCACCAACTCGCGACCGGTGGCGTCGCCGGCTGCATGCACAATCCGCCGTCGCGAGTGTGCCGCCTCGAGCCCAAGTCGCAACGCGCGGTCAGGGTGCTGGTCGAAGGCGACGCCGAACCTTTGGATCGTCCTAATCGCTTCGGGTGCAGCTCGGACCACTCGCCGCACCGTGGCCTCGTCGCAGAGTCCGTCGCCGGCAGCTATCGTGTCGCAAAGGTGAAAATCCGGGCCGTCGTCGCCGCCGAGACTTGCCGCAAGACCGCCCTGGGCAAGCTCACTGCAGGCTCCGGTTCCAAGCGGCGCGTTGGTCAAAAGCACGACCGGTTCCGGCGCCAGATGAAGCGCCGTCATCAGGCCGGCAATGCCGCCACCGATGACGACCGGCGCCCCGGCGATGTCGCGAACCTCCAGGCTCATAGGGAAAGCATGCGCTCGACCGCGCGGCGGGCGGGGCCGGCAATTTCGGGATCAATCCGGACCTCATGCCGGTTCTGCTCGAGCGCGGCGCGAATGTTGGCCAGGTTGATGCGCTTCATGTGCGGGCACAGGTTGCATGGGCGAACGAACTCGACGTCGGGATGCGCGACCGCGACGTTGTCGCTCATCGAACATTCGGTCAGAAGGACGACACGCGTCGGTTTCTCCCGCTCGACATAATCCGACATCGCTGCGGTCGAGCCGGAGAACTCCGCCTCCGCGACAACGTCTGGTGGGCATTCTGGATGGGCCAGCACGATGACGCCTGGATGGGCATCGCGCAGTTCCCGAATGTCTGCTGCGGTGAAGCGCTCATGCACCTCGCAATGGCCTTTCCAGGCGATGATCTCGACGTCTGTATCGGCTGCCACGTTCCTCGCCAGATATTCGTCCGGCAGCATCAGCACACGCGCCACGCCAAGCGATTCCACCACCGCCTTCGCGTTGCCGGACGTGCAGCAGATGTCGGACTCCGCTTTTACGGCGGCCGAAGTGTTGACGTAAGTAACAACGGGGACCCCCGGATACCGCAGCCGCATTAGCCGCACGTCGTCTGCCGTGATCGATTCGGCCAGCGAGCAGCCGGCGCTGAGATCCGGGATGAGCACGGTCTTGTTCGGATTGAGCAGTTTTGCCGTCTCGGCCATGAAATGAACGCCGGCAACCACGATGATGTCGGCGTCGACCGTCACCGCCTTGTGGGCCAACGCCAGGCTGTCGCCGACGATGTCTGCCACGCAATGAAAAATTTCGGGCGTCTGGTAATTGTGCGCCAGCACCACCGCATTGCGCTCACGCTTCAGCGCTAAGATGGCTTCAATATCGCCGGCGAACGCGAGCCATTCAACGGGAGGGATCACCCGCCGGACACGCTCATACAGGGACGCAGCCATAGGTAACGCCCCAGCCATTGGCGCCTCGATTATATTCGGTTTGACAATAAGGGAATATGTCTACCTTGACTATAAGTATGTCAAGCCCGCGCCAGCGGTAATTTTGTCCCGGCGATAGCCCTGTCGTCGAGAACGGCATGGCGGAAGCGATAAAGCTTCGCCGGTCGGCCGCCCGTGTCGAGGGAGGTCTCCCCAGTCTCCTCAACAAGATCCTGCTGCTCGACCAGTCTCCGGAAGTTGGGCTTGTTGATGAGCCTGCCAGCCAGAGCTTCCACGGTTCGCTGCAGTTGCAGCAGCGTGAAGGAAGGCCGCATAAGCTCGAACACGACCGGCCGGTATTTGATCTTCGAACGCAGCCGCGCAATCCCGGTTGCCAGAATACGACGGTGGTCAGCGACCATTGGTTTGCCAGCCGCGGCCGCAATCGCGTCCCTGCCGCCACCGGCCTCTTCAATCAGAGCAGCTTCATAGAGCAACTCGTAGCGTTGGAGCGTGAGTTCCTCGTTCCAATGGCGGTCGTCGAAGCCGAAGGCTATCGCAGCGCGCTGCCGGCGCTCGCGTTGAGTGGTCGGCTCGCTGGCGCCGCCGGCCCACTCAATCAGGCGGGGCCGCAATCTATCGAGCAGCACAGGCGGCGTGCCGAAGCGGTGGTCCTCCCAGGGAAAATATTCGTACCAACTTTGCCAGCCGCACGCGGCCGAGTTCGTTGCCTGTTCCTTCCTGGTCAATGCGAGATAGCTGATTGAGATGACGCGCTGGTGGCGCTCAGTGCCGATGCGATCGCGATCGGCGAAGGTGTAGAGTTGCTCGATGTATCCCAGTGCATGGCCGGTCTGCTGCTCCACCCACCCCCTCAAACCCGACTGCAGCGATCGATGCTCAAGCGCAAAAGGTCCAGAAGGGAGGGTGTCCGCATGACCGACGGTGAGGACACAGGGCTCACTGTCGTTTACGGCGACCACGACGGCAGTCAGGTCCACTTTGGCTTCGTCAGCTTTGACGGCGGCTTTGCCTTTCTTGGTTCTTCTTGTCTGAGGATCCATGTTTGCGAAAGTGGGTTGGCCCAACGGAGCGCCTTAATCGATTGAATGTAACCTTGGCAGCCAGCACGTCAACACCGTACTACTCAAGCACTGTTTTTAGCTCTTCGCAGTCGCACAAAAATATGCCAAACGCGACACCCGCTGTTGGTAACGTAAGGGAAGGGGGCGTCGGTTGAGCGCGGCTGGTGAGATAAAAGGGATTAACCCTCCAGATATTCGATTGCGAAAAGGCCAAACGCCACTTGTATGCTTGACGGCCTACACCACGCCGGTCGCGAGGCTACTCGATCGCCACTGCGACATCGTTCTTGTCGGCGACAGCGTCGGCATGGTGGGCACGGCCTGTCGTCGACGCTGGGCGTCACGCTCGACATGATGATCATGCACGGACAGGCCGTTCGCCGCGGCCTTGAACACGCGCTGATGGTCGTCGACCTGCCCTTCGGTTCCTACGAGGAAAGCCCAGAGCACGCTTTCGGCAACGCTGCGCGCGTGATGGGTGAGACCGGTTGTTCAGCGGTGAAGCTCGAGGGCGGCGAGACCATCGCGGAAACCATCCGCTTCCTTACCGCGCGCGGCGTACCTGTCATGGCCCATGTGGGGCTGACGCCGCAGGCGGTAAACACGTTCGGAGGCTATCGTGTGCAGGGCCGGGGAGCCGATGCAGAGCGGATCAGGCGCGACGCCAGGGCGGTAACCGAGGCGGGCGCCTTCTCCTTGGTGCTCGAAAAGATACCGGAGCAGCTTGCACGGCAGATAACCGCCGATATCGACATACCCACCATCGGCATCGGTGCCTCGCCAGCTTGCGACGGCCAGATTCTGGTGAGCGACGATATGCTCGGGCTCTTCACCTCATTTCGGCCGAAGTTCGTCAAACGCTATGCCGAGCTCGGTGAGCAGGCTGAGGCGGCAATCGCCGCTTACGCCACCGATGTGCGGAACCGGCACTTTCCGGCGGTCGAACATCTCTATGTCAACGCCTTGAAGGCCGGAGACTTCACATGAGCGTGCCGATCGCTCGAACTGTGAGCGAGCTGCGCGCCGTCGTTGCGCAATGGCGTCGCTCGGGTGCCACGATCGGTATTGTGCCGACCATGGGAGCCTTGCACGACGGGCATCTGAGCCTTGTGCGGAAGGCGCTTGAAAGGGCCGAGCGGGTGATCGTGACGCTGTTCGTAAACCCCAAGCAGTTCAACAGCCCCGCCGACCTGATTGCCTATCCTCGGACGGAAAGCGAAGATGCTGCCAAGCTCGCGCCGCTGGGCACGCATCTGCTCTATGTGCCGGACGCAGAGGAAATGTACCCGGCGGGCTTCGCCACGGTCGTTTCAGTGTCCGGCATCAGCGAATGCCTGTGCGGCGCATTCCGGCCCGGCCATTTCAATGGCGTGGCGACGGTCGTGGCCAAGCTCTTCCTGCAGGCCGGCGCTGACTTCGCCTTTTTTGGCGAAAAGGATTTTCAGCAACTTCAGCTTGTCAGGCGCTTGGTCC
Source organism: Mesorhizobium sp. M4A.F.Ca.ET.020.02.1.1 (assembly GCF_004022645.1). Lineage (NCBI taxonomy): Bacteria > Pseudomonadati > Pseudomonadota > Alphaproteobacteria > Hyphomicrobiales > Phyllobacteriaceae > Mesorhizobium > Mesorhizobium sp. M4A.F.Ca.ET.020.02.1.1. The sequence continues at coordinate 10,547 of NZ_RZOI01000059.1, forward strand.
GGGACCTCGACATTCCGATCACTATTGTGCCCTGTCCGACAGTCCGCGAAGCCGATGGTCTTGCGCTATCGTCGCGTAACGTGCGGCTCTCCCCAGCCCAACGCGCCATTGCCCCAAAACTAGCATCGGTCCTGCTCGATACGGCCGAGCGGCTTGCACGCGGCTCTCCCATCCTGCCTACGCTTGATGAAGCGCGTGCAACAATTCTGGCTGCCGGCTATCGCGAGCTCGAATACCTGGAGCTTCGCGGAGAAACAGACCTGCAATCGTTAGCAAGCCTTGACCGACCGGCACGCTTGCTTGCTGCGGCTTGGCTTGGCGACACGCGGCTCATCGATAACGTCGCAATATCACCCATCGGTAGTTGGTCAGGTGCGCGGAGCTCTCTCCAATCGGAAGCAGCACAGCAATTGCGGTGATGACGGCGGCGCGTCGTACGCCCTGCAGGGACAGGCCATCATTTAGAACCACGTCTCCGCCCGGCTTCCAGCAACCTCCGCGAGGTAGGCAAAGCGCAGATGCATCGCGTATTTGAAACCTTGGTCGAGCAACTCTCTGCAAGCGTCGATGCCGTCGATCTCCATGAGGCAATGGCGTCCGCCGCAGCCGGGTTCGACTTTCCGTTCTTCGCTTATTTCACCTACCCATCCGCTTCCGGCGACACGCCGCGATTGATCTCGAATTATCCATCATCATGGACATCACATTACCTGCAACTGCGCTACCACAGCGTGGATCCCGTGATCCTGCGGGGACTGCGAGGCTGGGATACCTTCGACTGGGGTGTGGACCGCGATCACCGTTATTTGCCGACCTCGCAGCAGGAAGTCCTGGAAAAAGCAGCTGAGTTCGGCATTCGCGGCGGACTGACCATGTCGATGCATGATCATCGCGGCCGGTTCGCCGCACTGACCTTCGCCTCCAACGAGGCGCATCCGCCACTTTTGAGGTCGCTGACGCGCTACGAAAAAGCAATGCAGTTGGTTGCGATCAACGTTCATATCCATGCCCGGCGCAGGCTCGCCGAAGATTGCGTGGTAGATGGCATAACGCTCACCCCGCGGGAGTTCGAGTGCCTGAAATGGGCGGCGTGCGGCAAGTCGGCCTGGGATATCAGCCAGATTCTCGGTGTCTCGAAACGCACCGTGACCTTCCATCAGGAAAACGCCAAGGCGAAGCTTGGCGTGCGAACCATCAACCAGGCCATAGTGCGGATGGCTGCTCGGGCGAGATCCTGATCCTCTCCAAGGCTAGCTGTAAAGGTCTACAGGCTGCATTCATGACGGCTTTGCCCTTCGATTGCGTGGACACATCCCGCACGGAGACGACAATGATGCAGCTGATAACACCCGACTGCTACGCCGAGTTCGCGAGCGAACTCAGGGAAATGCACGGGCTTAGGTATCGGGTTTTCAAGAAGCGGCTCGATTGGGAAGTGCAGACCGAAGGCGAAATGGAAACGGACCCGTTTGACAGCCTGAACCCCGTCTACCTACTTCTCAAGGGGTCCGATTGGCGAACTTGCGGCTGCGTCCGCCTTTTGCCGACCACCGGACCGACTATGTTGCGCGATACGTTTCCGGCGCTGCTGGATGAGATGGTGGTCCCTGCGAGTGCCGATATCTGGGAGAGTAGTCGTTTCGCGCTCGATCTCCCTGCGACAGCGCCGAAGGCTGCTGGCGGCCTGGCACAAGCAACCTACGAGCTCTTCGCGGGCATCATCGAATTCGGCTTGGCCAACAATCTCTCCGGGATCGTAACGGTGACAGATACGCGCATCGAAAGGATCCTTCGTCTCGCGACCTGGCCGTTGTCACGTATCGGACAGCCCCAGCAGGTCGGCAACACCGAGGCAGTCGCCGGCTTCCTCGAGATTTCCTACGCCAGTCTCTTGCGCATCCGCTGGAGGGGACGCCTGAACGGGCCGGTGTTGTGGCAACCAGTTCTCGTCCAATCGGCATAGCGCCTGCGGATGGTCAGCCGTGACCTGGGTTAAGTCTGCTCACGGCCGCCACCGCCCGCCGTCAAGCTGAGCGGACCCGGCCCCACGAGCATTCGACTGTTCCGGTCGATCGACTCGCGCGGCCGGACTTCGGATTTCCGTAGGCGCAACCCGCAGTCCAGCGTGAGCACGCCAAAGTGGCGCCCGTCCGCTTGGAAAGAAGCCAATGTGGCTTCTGAGATCGCCTTGGAATATTGGACCGGCCGCCGTGAGCGATCCCAACCTCAAACCTTTGCCGGTATGCCGGTTTGGCCGGACCGTCGGCCAGTCGGAGCAGTCCCCCGATAAGGACCCGAGCTGACGCGCGATCCAACAGCGCCCAAGCCTATGCTATGTGCATTACCGTTCGGTTGGCCATATCGTCCAAGACCGCATGAAGAAGCCTTCCAACCTCCTGCGCAGCGAACTCTGGCGCAATTCCTACATCGGACAATTGAATGAGCATTTTCTTGGCAGCACAGCGCCAGAACGCACTCGCCGCCTCGCCGTTCTTGGTCTCGAGGGCCTGGGCGATACTTTCGACCAATGTGCGTCGCCGATGCAGCGGAAATACGCAAATGTTTGAGTCATGCATCAATCACCTCACAGTTTCAGTTCCACAAAGAAAACACCGGCGTCTTCAAAAGCGCCGCTTAGCGCGGTGACGGTTCGCGGCGACATGACGAGTTCCACTTCCCCTCGACAAGCCATTGGGCGATGAGCCGCCGGACCGCACATCCGGACCGCACATAAGGTGAACCACCATTGCTGATCCGGCTGCGTTTCCTGTGCCGTTCCGCGACGAGGCGTTCCAGCCCGAATTGACGTCCAATGACTTGATTTCTGAAAGGGCAGGGCGGCACGAATCACCCGACTGTTCCGCCGCTTACATTCCTGCGAGCTTGTGTATGAATGATTAAAGCGTGCCCGAGCCGTTCTTGGTGGCCGCAGAAGGGAATCATGTCATCCGCGCCTATCGTAAGGCCGCGCGACTTCTAGCATGGCTGCACTGCCCCGACAGGGCTTTGCAATCGCGCGTTTCGAAGCCTATGCTTGGCATCGGCCGTCAGTTACTTCGGATGCAGCCGACAGTAAGAGGTACGCGCTCTTGCCCGCATGAGAGAGAGCCTTGCCCGAATCCCTTTTTCGCAACCGGGTGCTGAAATCCCTTTCGCCGGAGGACTTCGCGCTGTTGCGACCATCGCTGCATCGCGTCGAACTGGACATCAAGGCTCAGTTGGAGATCGCGCATCAGCCGATCAGGAATGGATATTTTCCCGAGAGGGGCATCGCCTCGGTGGTCGCCACCATGACCGGCGGACGGCAATGTGAAGTCGGCATTATCGGATATGACGGGATGACAGGAATTGCCCTCATTCTCGGACAGGACAGCTCTTCCAACGAGACCTATATCCAGGTCGCAGGCAATGGCTGGCGCCTGCCGGTTGAAATCATTCGTCCTGCGGTTGCGGAAAGCCCGTCGCTGCGCACGTCAGTGCTGGACTATGCCCACGCGTTCCTTGTCCAGTCGTCCCGGACGGCACTGGTCAATGGCCACTCCAAAATCGAGGAACGGCTGGCCCGCTGGTTGCTGATGATCCATGACCGCTCTGACGGAGACAAGATCTACCTGACGCATGAATTTCTGGCGACCATGCTCGGCGCCCGCCGTCCCGGGGTCACCACGGCCCTGCAAATGCTTGAATATCGAGGACTTGTCCGTGCCAAGCGCGGCGAGGTCACGATTATCGACCGCGTCGGATTGATGGAACTCACGCATGGCGCTTACGGCGAGGAGGAGCAACGTTATTTCGGCCTGGCCACCGCTGCCTGATTGTCCGGTATCGGACATAGGCTTGAAGGCTGCCGAACTCCCGTCCTAGATCGTGTCAGTCAGAGTTTCAGGGAGGCGGGTGAAAAAGCCGCCGAAGCCTATGTTCTGTCCAGAGGCAAGGCCCGGTTCCTCTCCACCGCCCAGGCGATCCGCGCCATTCGAACGCTTATGCCGGCGTGCAAAGCGACCGATCGCGAGTTGAGGAATTGGTGGCGGCGACGTCCATCGTTCACGGTGTGCCCGTCGCCTTCGACGCAAAAACAGCCGAGGGAGTAGAACCACGGCTGCATTCCTAGGAGGGCATGCCGCGCCGTCCAGACTGTCAGATCGGGCATTCGTCAGATGGTTGTCCGCTAACTTAACTGGCAGAGTCTACAGGACGTGTCCAGCATTGCGAACTCACCGATCGCTTGGCGGCCAAAGCTGCCGGCAAGCGATCGCCTCATCCAGCCGTCTGCACCATCTCATCACAGACATCATCGGTGATGCTACCTGCCCAGCATATGTCCAGCATTTCGCAGGGCGGCCAGAAGGAGCCTCGCATAGCCTGTGACATCGATCTGGGCCTGCATGGACAGGGGCATGCTGGTCCAGTTCTCCAATGGTGCAATGAAAGGTGAGAAGGTGCCATTGACAAGGCAACAGCAGCTAACAAGGCCCTCTCGGTCCAATGCCACCACACCGATCTTGTCGCCTGGATATCCAATGGCTGCGACTCGCTGGACCTCCAGGTCACCGTCAACCCGCACGTCGAAAAGAAGGCTACCACGGCTCCTCGTGGCTATCTCAGCCGCCTTCTCATCAAAGCTTGAAGAGAGCAAGCGGACGCTTTCCACCGCCATCTGGAAAATCACCAAATCCAGTTCATTCACGGCCATATGGGCAATTGCGCGCAATGGGTGGTGATTGCAATGACACACACTGCTTGTTCACAGATGTCGGTCACGAACGATCATTCGTCGGGTTCCGGTTCCGACCAACGGTGTGGCCACCTGATCGTGCTGCGGTTCGAACATTCCTAACGCGAGCCGAGCGCTGTTGATGAGGATGGAGTCTAGGTCTCGGGCCCTGCCTCGCGGCTTGCTCATCCTTGGCAGACCCCTTGCAACGCCGCCGCGATGGCGCAAACGCCAGATGACGCTGATCCATCGCTTAATCGTGAACTGAGCTTCTGAACACCCTTGGTGGGACAGCAGGGTGGAAGGGCTTGACCAACGCTGCCGCCGTTTTCGAAGAGGGCCCGTCCTCGATTGAATCTTTGGAGCCCCGTGCGGCGCGCAGGAAAATGTTGACCATCTGGACGCAGGTCCCAGACCCCAAGGCAAACAGGGAACCTTCCAGCCAGCCAAGCTGCGCCGAAGCAAAGAGCGACCTTTGGAATTCCCAAGAACGGACCCTTCCATAGTTGACTGGCAACCGCAGCGCGAGTGCGGGAGAGCGAACAAGCACTGCGTGAGAGGTCCTGCGCGTTTTCCCCTCTTTGCTATTTGGCACATCGCTTGCGCCGAAGTGGGCGCAGCGTTCGACCGGAGCACTGCATGGGAGAAGGAGGAGCCCCACCCCGATCCGGTCAAGGAGAGAAACGGTGTTGGTTCCACAAGTCCCCATAGCGATCGCAGCGCCCCGCAAGCGCCATTTTGCCCGGGCCTACGTGCAGATGCTTGCCGCCATAATCCTGGGTGCTGCAATCGGCTATTTCCATTTGGAGACCGGCCAGAGCCTGAAGCCGCTCGGCGATGCCTTCGTCGATGTCGTCAAGATAATCACCGTACCTGTCATCTTCCTGACAATTGCGACCGGCATTGCCGGCATGAGCGATCTGCAGAAGGTCGGCCGAGTTGCCGCCAAGGCGATGGTTTATTTCCTCACCTTCTCGACGCTTGCACTCGTTGTCGGA